>CAJWZY010000008.1 GCA_913050545.1 uncultured bacterium
CGACAGGGCCAGGGCCTCGGCTGGGGTCAGCACACCTACGCCCTGCAGGCGGCCCTGATCCGGCCTCGCCTCAGCAGGCTTGATGAGTCCTCCCGCCGGCGCGCGGAAAATGCCGCGGCCTATACCCGGCTGCTGACGGAGGCCGGGCTGACCGAGGGCCCCGAACCGGCGCTGCGCCTGCCTGGAACACCAACCTCCAGGCATATCTACAACCAGTACACCCTGCGTTGCAACGACCCGGAATCGCGTGATGCGCTGCGCGAATTCCTCGCGGAAAACCAGGTCGCCTCGGAGATCTACTACCCGATCCCCCTCCACCTGCAGAAATGCTTCAGCTCGCTGGAGGGAAAAACTGGAGACCTGCCCATCGCAGAAAAACTGGCCGGGGAGGTCTTCTCCATTCCGGTATTTGCCGAGCTCGAGGAAGAAGAGCTCTGCTATGTCGCCGACCGGATCGAGGCCTTCTTCAAAACAAGCTGACCAGCCTGGCTCTGCGACCCGGAAAAACTGACGGCCCGATTCAATATGGCGAACTTTCACCTCAGCCCTGGACAGATCGATGAGTACAACGAGGCGGGCGTCATCGTCCTGCCCTCCCTGCTCGATGGGCAAACTGTCCAATCGCTGAACGAAACGATCGACGCTCTTGTTGAAGACGCCCTCGAGCGTGGTGACGAAACGATCCTGGAGCTGGAGCCGGAACTTCAGGACGGAGCCGTTGTTGCCCGGAGAGTCTACGATCCTGTTGAGCGCCACCAGGCCTTCATGGACCTCTGTGCTGACGCTCGATTACTGGATGCCGTAGAGTCGCTGCTGGGTCCCGATATCGGCCTCCACCACTCCAAGCTCAACATGAAACCCGCACAGGTCGGCTCCGCCGTCCAGTGGCACCAGGATCTCGCCTACTTCCCCCACACCAATGACAGCCTGGTAACCGCCCTCATCTATCTCGATGACGCCAACCTGGAGAACGGCTGTCTCCAGGTTGTTCCCGGGCTTCATCGCTCCTACCTTGATCATCATGATGAAGCCGGAAGGTTCTCCGGCTTGATTACGGATTCGGCATTCGAGGGCACAGACTCACTTGCACGAGCCCTGCCGGGGAGCGCCGGAAGCGTGATACTGATGCATTGCCTCCTGCCGCACAGCTCCCTCCCCAACCATTCCAGCAGCGCACGGCGCACCCTTATCTTTGAATACAGGGCCAGCGATGCCCTGCCGATTCTATACAGTACGCGGGCGGCAGGAACCGAAGAGAAAGCCCGGCTGCTCAGGGGAAGCCCGGCACAATTTGCGCGCCTGGCCGGCCCTCCACCGAGGATTCCCCACCTGGACAACAACAAGTCGCTCTACCAGCTGCAGGAAGAAACGCAGGCGGATAAGAAATCCGGAGAGTGATCGTTGCCTAGTCCCGCGCCGCCTTCCTGGCTCTCCCACGAAGAGCCCTTGCCGGCCAGGCAAGTCCCTGTTGCAGCGATCTCATCTTATACACGCTGCTGGAAGCTGTCAGGTAGAGATCCCGGCCGTCCTCTCCACCAAAGGTGACATTGGTGGAAAACTCCGGCATGGGAAGGTGCAGAAGCAACTTCCCCCCAGGGCTGATGACAAAAAGGCCCGTTGTCTTCTCCTTGCCCGCTGCGCCGTAGATATTCCCCTTCGCATCAAGGCACATGCCATCGATACCCCTGTCAGGAGAAAAATCATAGACGATCTTCCGGCCGGTGAGGCCCCCCTCCTCTCCAACGCGGTAGCGGTGCAGCTTCTGGGTTCCGCGGTCGGAAATATAGAGCTGGCGGCCATCCGGCGAAAGGGCGATCCCGTTGGGCTTGAGCAGGTCCTTCAGCAGGAGCCGCACCTCTCCCCCTGCTGTAATAAGATAAACTCCGCTGGAGGGCTGGGACTTGACTGCTGGCGGGCCGTAATAGGGATCTGTAAAAAAGATACGGCCCAGGCCATCCATGCAGAGGTCGTTTGGGGCGATGAACTTTTTGCCGCCGTAGGTCTCTGCCAGGACAGTCTCCCTGCCATCTTTTTCGAGGCGAGCAACCCGGCGTCCTCCACCTGGCCCGCCCCCCTGGCACATCACCAGCCTTCCCCTGCTATCGAAAACAATCCCGTTAGCCCGTCCACTGGGACGTCGGAACTCCTGCGCCTTCCCGGACCCCGCCACCTTCATAATCCGGTTGTTCTCTATATCAGAGAAAAAAAGCTCCCCGGTTGGGCTGACAGCTGGCCCCTCGGTGAATTTACACCCACCAGCCACCTTCCTCACGCCCGCCTTCTGGTCAAGAATCTCATCGGCCCCCAGGGGCAGGATCACCAATGCAACAGAAAAGAAATAACCGGCTCTTCGCATAGCACTCTCTCCTGGGCCGCCTAAAGGTCTGCCCGGGCCCGGGCAGACTGCCAGATCACTCCCGCAGAAGATAATTGTGCCTGAGCCGGACAACACGAAGAAAGGGCTAAATCGCTTTCCCGGGGTGCTGCAGAGCCCCGGGAAAGGCAAAAAACTCCGCTTCTACACACTCCCAGGCTCTCCTCAAACAATGTCCAGAACACCTGCTAAAATAAACTTTACTTCATTACAACCACTCGGGAAGATGCCCGCTTGCAGATATTTTTACCCAATTACCGGGAGCCGACAGCCGGCAACCAGGGCCCCCCGACCGGTTTCAGATGACAGACATTCTCTCCAAAGTAAATCATCCCCAGGATCTCAAATCCCTGTCACTGGAGGAATTGGAGCAACTTGGGGAAGAGATCCGCCAGCGCGTGCTGGAGGTTGTGGACCGCAACGGTGGCCACCTTGCCTCAAATCTCGGCTCCGTCGAGCTCACCCTGGCGCTTCACAAGGTCTTTGACGTTCCACACGACCGCCTGGTCTGGGACACAAGCCACCAGACCTATCCTCACAAACTTGTAACCGGCCGCAAAGACCGCTTTGAGTTGATTCGGACCTATGGAGGCATCTGCGGCTTCACCAACCACCGCGAGAGTATTTTCGATCTCTTTGATGCCGGGCATGCTGGAACGGCCTGCTCCCTTGCCCTCGGGGTCGGCACCGCCGACAGCCTGCAGGGAAGAAGCGAATATAAAACCATCGCTGTTGTCGGTGACTCGGCGGCGGCCTCGGGAATGACCTTCGAAGCATTGAATCACGGTGGCGATAACCGCCAGAACATGCTGGTTATCCTCAACGACAACAACATGTCGATCAACAAGGCTGTCGGCGCTCTTTCGACCTACCTGACCAAGGTCCGCACCAAGCCCGCCTACCAGGACATCAAGCGCGAGCTCCGCACGGCGCTCTCCAGGATCCCGGTGGTCGGCAAGCACATCGAGGAGGTGCTTGGCGAGGTGCACGATCGCTTCCGCGACCACCTGCTTCCCGGAACCCTTTTTCGGGAGCTGGGCTACCGCTATTACGGACCGGTCGATGGCCACGACCTCGGCAACCTGATCAAGACCTTCGAAGATCTCAAGGACATCCACGAGCCCGTCCTGCTCCATCTCGACACCAAGAAGGGCCATGGCTTCGATGCGGCCGAGGCCGACCCTGTCAAGTACCACGCCCTGAAGAATTTCCTGCCGAAGAAGCCGACAAAAGAAAAAGCCCGGGACAATGGCGTGCCGGCCCAGAAAAAACGACCCGGCTATTCAAATGTTTTCAAAGAGGCGATTGTCACGCTCGGCCGCAAAGATCGCCGGATCTGCACCATCACCGCGGGAATGCCCGACGGGACAGGGCTGCTCAAATTTTCGGAAGAGTTCCCTGACCGCTATTTTGATGTCGGCATTTGTGAGCAACATGGCGCCGGCTTTGGCTCCGGCCTGGCTTTTGGCGGTATGCGCCCGGTCTTCGCCGTCTACTCGACCTTTGCCCAGCGGGCCTACGACCAGCTGATCCATGATGTCTGTATCCAGGAAAACTCGGTTGTCTTCTGCCTCGACCGGGCGGGGCTGACCGGGGAAGACGGCTGGACCCATCATGGCGTCTTTGACATCTCCTTCATGCGCTGCGTCCCGGGAATGGTACTCATGGCGCCTCGTGATGGTGAAGAGCTGGAGGAGATGCTGCAGTTGGGCATTGACCAGACCACCACTCCGGTGGCTATTCGCTACCCCAAGGCCTCCGTGCCCGAGCTGCCGGTGCCCCGTGAAGAGGACCTGCGAATCGGCAAAGCTGAGGTCCTGGTTGAAGGCGAAGGAGTCGCTCTCTTCGCATACGGATCGATGGTCGAGGCTGCCTGGTCAGCGCTTGCACTGCTTGCCGAAAAAGGAATCCATCCGACCCTTGTAAATGCACGCTTCGCCAAGCCGCTTGACATCGAATTGCTTAAAGGCCTTGGTGAAAACCACCACACCCTCGTGACCCTCGAAGAACACGTTCTTATGGGGGGCTTCGGAAGCGGCGTCACCGAAGCGCTCGTCGATGCAAATATTCGCTATGACAAGATCCTTCGCCTGGGAGTGCCGGATGAGTTCATCACCTTCGGCTCCAGGGAGCAGCTGCTGGAGGATTGTGGACTGTCCCCCGAGGCCATAGCCAATCGCATCATCTCTGAATGCCTGGGCGAGAAGCCCCCAAAGGCCCACGAAACACGGGTCTTGTCCTGACCACCGGGAAGCTCCTACTGGCGCAGGAGCGAGGCGCTGTTGAGGGCGCTGGTCGTTGCCAGCCATTTGCCATCGGCAGAAAGAGAGAGCGCGTAGACCGCCGGCTTGAGGTGCCTGCGAACCAGCAGCTTTCCGTCGGTTATATTCCAGGTGAGCAGGTTGCCGCTGTAATCAACTGAGAGGAGCTGGCCCCCTTCGGGACGAAGTGCCAGGCCTGTCACCCAGCCGCCATGGCCTTCATAGACAGACAGCTCCTTGCCGGCGCTCCGATCCCACCGCCTGATCGTCGGGTCCGAGCTGCCGGAAAAGACCTCGGCCCCGTCTGGAGAAAAGCCCAGGCAGAAGACTCCCTCCCGATGTCCCTGGAACTTACGCACCCCGACGCCTGTTTTCACATTCCACAACTTAACCAGCCCATCCTGTCCGCCTGAACACAGCCACCTCCCATCGGGGCTGAAAACAAGCGTGTAGATGGTCGATGCATGGGCATTGATAACCAGGAGCTCTTCCCCATTGGCGGCATTCCAGGTCCGGATCTTGCTGTCCTGGCCAGCCGCTGCGACTGTTTTCCCATCAGGAGAATAGCTCACCGCATGAAGAAACCCCCCACTGCCGGTGAAGTTCCTGATCGCCTTTTCTGCGGGGATTTTCCAGGCAAGCAGGCTGTTGCCTTCGGCCGCCGCATAAAAATTCCCGGCGGAAGGCGCGCCAAGAACCCGCACGGGAAGCCGGTTCATGAACGCCCCCCTCTCTCTGCCAGCTTCAACATCCCAGGCCCTGAGAACCCTGTCTGCGCCGCCGGATGCCAGCAGCCTGCCATCGAGGGAGAAAGAAACTGAAAGGGCCGCGCCCTGGTGGCCGGCCAGCTGGCGCACCTCCTTTCCCGAAACCGGATTCCAGGTGCGCACAGATCCATCTTCGCCGGCCGAAGCCAGCAGCCCGGCCCCGGCAGACCAGTCAAGGGCGTGCACGGCCCCCACATGGCCACCCAGGGTATGCAGCACCTTCGGATTAGCTGCATCAGATACGTTCCACAGAACAATGACGCCATCCCCTCCGGCCACGGCCAGGGTGCGCTCATCGATATAGACAAGGTCCCGCACGACAGCCGCGCCCTGCAGGCGGGTAATCTGCTGACGGCCGGAGAGCTGCCAGATGCGTACTGACCTGTCATCTCCGGCGGCCGCCAGGCAACGGCCATCAGGTGAAAAACCCAGGGCCCTGATTGTTCCCTCTGCCCCGGCAAGCTGAACCGGCCCTTCCTTCTTCTTCTCAGGCAGCGGCGGAATGCTCATAACTGCATCCAGTGAGGGCGTCAGGATAAAATCGGAGCTTGCGAGGTTGGCATTATGACCCTGCACGGCCAGGACATTTTCTCCGGCTTTCAGCTTGTCGAGATGGGCCTTGAGGTCGATATGCTTCTCACGTGCATTGTTGACCGTGGCGATGGCCCCCTGGTTGAAGGCCGGAGGCTTCCCGATCATCGCCTCCCGGTCAACCTCGACCCCGTTGAGGTAGGCCACGAAGCCATCATCGTAGACCACCTTGAGCGTAAGCTTCCTGACATTCGAGGGGTCAGCAATCCTGAACGTCGCCCGGACAAAGACCGACAGGTAGCTGTTCTTCTGCATGTCCTTGAGGGGGGTCTTCACCGTTTTCAGCTCTTCCGCCTCCGTGCCGTAACCAAAGCCGGAAGGAAGACTCTCCCAGCCGGAGGCATCAAAGCCCGGCTTGTTCCACCCCCGGGCCGGAGCTGCCAGGCCGCGCTTGAGCCGCCACTTGTCGCCACGACTGATCAGCGCCAGGTCCTTCGTCGGCAGCTGGCTCTTTGATTTGACAGCCGGGGGAGTAAGATCCCAGATCCGAACGAGCCTGTCGGTGCCGGCGCCGGCAACCAGGTAGCCGGCAGGCCCCACCGCCAATGCGCGCAGGCCCCTCAACCGTGGCTCCAGCACAAGCCCCCGCCGGCCACCGGCAAGCTCCCAGGTCAGGATCGCTCCATCCGAGGCCGCCGTCACCAGGCGGCCTGAGGCCGGGTGCAGAACAAAAGTCTCTACCGGGGCGGCCTGGACTGCCAGCACCCCGGCTTGATCGCGAGGGGTGTCCCACAGCCGGGCGGTTCCATCCTCCCCGCCAGACAAAAGGAAATGCCCATCGGGGCTGAAGGTGACGCTCAGCACCCTTCCCCTGTGCCCCGTGAGCGTTGCCCGCTCAACCCCATCCCCCACGTTCCAGATCTTCAGGCTTCCATCGAAACTGGCGGTGGCAAGAAGACGGGCATCAGGACTGATACTGACATCGCAGACCGGGGCTGAATGGCCGGAAAACAGGCGGGCAGGCACTGCCTCCTTCGCGGGTGAGGGGCCGGCCTGGGCCAGCAGGATGGTGAGAAAGGCCGGTATCAGGTTCATCGCCACTCCCGTTCGAACATTCTGAACAATGTCCGGTTCCGCAATTGCATTCAGACCGGCTCATTGTAACAGAAGGCGCGCCTGGGGCAACGTCAGCGCCTGCGGAGCCGGACGGGAGGAGACCGTGTCAGCGCTCCGATCGGCGAATGAAATAATCGCGCTCATCGTAACCGCGGCTGAGAATTTTGAACATGGTGACCTCTCCCGGCGAGGTCATCGCCTCGTCGAAAGCGCCAATGTCCTCAACCCTGTGCTCGTTGACTTCGAGGATCACTCCTCCGGGACGCACACCTTTGCGCCAGGCCGCACTCTCGGGATCCACGTCGATAACAGCAACGCCTGCCTTTGAGGGGGGAACCCCGTTGCTGGCGGCAAGCTCACGGGTCAGGGTCGTTACGGTTATCCCGAAAATCCGGCTGCCACCGGCCACCTGCTCCTGGGGTGGCGACAAGGGTTGAGCCGGACCGGCGCTCTCGACTGGAACCACCTCGAATGTATGTTCCTCCCCTGCCCGCTGAACACCCACCTTCACTACCTGCCCGGGTTTCTGCTCCGCAATCATCAAACGCAGATCATGCTGGTCACGAACCCTGCGTCCACCGAATTCAAGAACCAGGTCCCTGGCGAGAAGCCCTCCTTCTGCTGCCGGGCTCCCATCCTCAACATAGCTGATAAAAGCTCCGCAGGGCCTGGGCAGCTTGAAGTAATCTGCCATATCGCGGTCTACGTAGACGGTCGCGATGCCAATGCGGCTGATGTTGCCTCCCTGGATCCAGCGCTCGGCCAGCGCCCGTGCAAGGTTGATAGGAACCGCGAAGCTGATGCCGTGGTTGCCCTTGCCTGAGTGGGAGTAGATCGCCGTGTTGATGCCAACCACCTCGCCCTGCAGGTTGACCAGGGGGCCACCGCTGCTGCCGGGGCTGATAGCCGCATCGGTCTGGATAAAGTTCTCATACGGCAGAAGGCTGAGATCAGATCTTCCGAGGGCCCCGATGATGCCGGAGGAGACCGTCTGCAGCAGACCAAAGGGATGGCCGATAGCCAGGATGCGCTGACCTGCCTCGAGCCCATTGGAATCCCCAAGCCTGGCAACCGGCAGGCTGCCTGACTCAATCTTAACCAGGGCTATATCCGAGGATGGATCACTGCGCACCAGCCTGCCCGGCACACTGCGCCCATCGGCGAGAGAAACATCCAGGGCCAGGGCCCCTTCCACCACGTGGTGATTGGTCAGGATAAATCCATTTGCATCGATCAGGAAGCCCGAGCCGAAATCCTGCTGCAGGGATTTCTCAGATCTCGTTGAGGTCTCCTCGTTGTCTTTTCGAGCCTTCCTGGCAACGATCGCCACCACCGTCGGCTTGACCTTCTTTGCCGCATCGCAGTTGAGCCTGTCCAGCTGTAGCGCAAGCGAGAGCCCGCTCTCAGGCGGAGCGGGCATGTTCCGCGACACCGCCACCGCCTCCCCCTTCCCCTGCAGGTTGAAGAGGGGCGGGTTGTACAGCAGGACCCCTGCAACGATACAGAGAACCGAGAGCGATAAAACCAGCCTGTTGAAGCTCAGCATAGAATAGCGGGCCCTGGGAGAAAACGAACACCGGCGCTTTCGTCTTCATCGGCCTTATTCAGTGCATCTCTTAAGTTTTTTTCCGTTTTCCCTGCCTGCGCAGGGCAGAAGTTTCCCCGGAAAAAGACACTATCCGTCCGCGGCAATCGACCTTGAGCTCGGCGGCGGATATCCCCGTGAGTGCCCCCTACTGGAGAAGGCGGTCAGCCACCCGCTGCAGGGTATTAAGATCCCGGGCGGTAGGGTCAACGTGATACCAGGCAGCCTTGCCCTCGGAATCAAAGATGAGGAAGGAGGCCGAGCCTACCGTGGCGTGCAGACCTCTGAAGACCTGGTGCTTGTCGCTCACGTCAAACCCGGATGACAACTTAAGCTCATTGTCCTGCAGCTCTTGTCTCAGGTTATCCAGCCTCTGCTGCCTGGCCTCGGCCGTCAGCCCCCTTGGCATGAAAGAAAGCGTGGCCGCAACAAACTTGTCGGGGTTCTGTTTCTGCAGGGAGTCGAGCAATTTAAGGAACGGCAGAGCGCGGAGATTTTTTGCCTGCCTGAAGATGATGGCGAGCACCTTGCCCTCTTCCCTTGTCTTTGCAAAGCTGACAGGTCTCCCGGTCAACCACTCAACCCCGGCGTCGAACTCTACAGCTGGAAGCTTGCCGTGAAAATCCTGGATGTATTGCGAATAATCCCGCGCCCGGAAGTCGCGGTAGATCCGCACAACACTTGGCAGCTCCTTGCCGGCCTGCCCAAGCTGCTGCTCCAGCTGGTCAGCCTTATCGATATAGCCCTGGAAACCCGCACGGGCCGAATCAAGATCGCCAAGAGCATACGTTGCAAAGCCAATCCAGAAGTCGCTGATCATCGACCACTGGCTGTACTGCGCCCAGATTGACTTGGGAAGCGCACTGTCTTTAAGGCGTTCAACGTACTCCTTCCTGATGCGCACCATCAGCTCCTCGAGCTGCTCCATCTCGCCCAGGGCATAAAGAGCCTCAAACAGGCAGATGTTGTAGATCGCGTACTGGGGCCTGTCGCTGCGGTCTTTCAGCACCTTGAGAATATATTGCCTGGCCTCCTCGAACTGGCTATCACGCAGATAGCTCATACAGATGTTGTAGTAGTAGTCCTGGTTCCCCTTGAGGACGTCCTCGCAGCCCGCAGCGATGTACTGGCCGGCCAGCGTTCGATGAGACTTGTTGTCGCGCAGGTAATTGAAGCTCAGGTCGGCAAGCACACTGAGGCCTTCGCAATGCGCCCTGGTGCCGGGCTTCGATGCGGCCAGGCCAGCCTGTCCCAGCTCCTCGATCCGGTCGAGATAGGAGGTCATCAGGGCCTGGACCTGGGCTGCGATCTGGGCGCGCTGGATACGATTCAATTTCTTGAGACCGGTCTGCTTGGTCAGGCTGGTTTTGTACAGAGCCTCCTGGCGCTTGTAGCGGCTCGAAAGATGGCGTGCGAGGAGAATCTTCACACCCGGCGAATAGGCGTTCTCTCCACAATCCGCGAGAAATTTTTCCCCCAGCTCGATCGAACGCTGCAGGTCGGCATCAATTTCATCGGGCTTGCGCTTGAGATCAGAAAAAACATAGGGAATGCCTTCACGAAGTTTCTGGAACTGGTCATGGACCTCCTGGCATTCAGCAGAAAGCTCTGGAACCGTAACCGCTGCGGGTTCTGATGACCCGGGAGATGTCTGCGGGCCGAGCGAAGGAGTCTTCTCAGGGTCCTTGGTGGCTGCGGTAGCGCCCGCGCCACCTCCTTCATCTTCTGTCTTCTCCGGACCCCTTGCAGACTGCTGGCACGAAGAGAGCAATCCGATAGTGGCAAGGAACAGAGCTGTCGTCAGGATCTTTTTCATTACTGGCACCCGTTAGCTGTCTCTTCAAAATGAACACGGAGGGTTATCTTAAGGTTAGGGTCAGGGTGTCGCAAGGTAATGAATCATAACCGGGCGGAGAGCATCCGGATTCGCTTCAATAACCCCGAAGGCAGGCGAAAAAACACCGCCTTATCGGAACATGCCGGGTTCCGGGCGCCAGTGTTGCGCCCCCCGGGGCAGCACAACCGGTGGGGGTTCATAAAACGGGGGCGGCCAGCGCCCGCTTCAATCGGAGCCGGCGGCCCGCTTCTTTGCTGCGGCCCCAGCCGGGGCAGGCGGGGACGGCGCTGCCAGGGCCGGGAGGTTTCCGCCCTTGAGAAGGATCTCTTCTTCATCCGCGTTCTCACGCAGGAAGCGCCCGCTGTCGGCATCGCCGCGAAGATAGTGTTCGAAGAACGCGAGCGAATAGGCATTGACGAGGGTCTTTGCCCTGCGGCTGGGAAGAAACTCCCCGCCACCCACTCCATCCCCGAAGCCGGGAGCAATGTAATCCATGTCTGTAAAGCTGAAGTGCCCGCCGCGCTTCAGCGACACAAGGTGTTTCGGCCCGCCGCAGGACTCGTAATACAGCCTGGAGACGGTGTTGCCTGCCAGCCCCATTGTGCGGTCCTTGTCGCCGAGCATGAGCAACATCGGCACCGAGGTCTTTCTGCCATAGGCAACCGTCATCGGCAGGATCGCCTTGACGCGACGATCCATCTCAGCCACCCGGCAAGCGGTAAACCCACCGAAAGAGTGGCCCAGGACCCCGATACGGTCGGGGTCGAGACGGTCTCTGAGCCAACTGCCCGGCTGACCTCCCCGGCGCAGCAGCTCGGTGATCAGGAAAGAAACATCGCGCGGCCGGGCACGGGCTGATCGTCTCCTGCCCGAACGGTCGTAAGGAAGTGCCCGGGAGGGGAGGGGTGTCAGCCCCGCGTTGCCGGTGTGATCGGGGGAGACAACGATATAGCCATGGCCGGCGAGATGCTCGACCTGGGAGATGTTCTGGTGGCGGACCCCCCCATTACCGTGAGAAAAGACCAGCAGGGGGAAGCGCCCCTTCCTCAGCGGGGCATCTCGAACCCCGCAACAGTGAAAACGCTCTTCGACCTCCCGCATCCGGCCTCCGAAATGGCGGACGAATTCACCGGCCTCCTCCTGGTGCTTGCCGAAGAAGCCGCTGAACGTGGCCTTCCTGCCGGTTCGTCCCTCCTCGGTAGTCGGGTACCAGATCTCGGTGACCAGGGTGCGCGGGCCATCGGAATATTCATCCTTCCGGCTCTCATCGACAAGAACCACCGTGCGTACACCTACGGGGTAGCTTCCCGGCGCTGAGTAATCCCGGCCCAGGGCAGCAGTCGACAGGGCGGCAAAGACCGCCAGCGCAGTCGGAATCGTTACCTTTAGATTCATCATTCCAAGTCCCCCTCAATGAGCCGGGACAACTTCCCGGATGGGCTCATTTTCCCTCGAGCGCAACCTTGATCTCCAGGCTCTTGCCGTCACGAACAATCCCGAGCGTGACCGTGTCCCCGGGGCGGCGCCTGTTCATAAGGTTCTTGAGATCCGTTGTAGTTTTCACCTTTTCCCCATCAAAGCTGGTGATGATGTCGCCGGCCCGGATACCGGCTCGCTGGGCAGGCGTTGAGCGCTCCACCGAGCCCACGCCGACACCCTCAACCTCCCCCTCGACAAACTTCGGCTTGATCCCGAGGCGGGCCTTGCCCCCCGCCACCCGGACCGTCTTCAACCCGACTCTCTTTTTTCCACGCAAGACCTCCACCGCGATATCATCACCGGCAGGATAGGTGCCCAGGATGCCCATGTAGCGAGAACGCGTCCTCACCGGGAGGCCGCCGAGGCTTTCCAGCAGGTCGCCAATCCTGAAGCCGGCCGTGGCGGCCGGGGAGCCTGGCCGCACATTGACCACCGGCAGGCCGGGCTTGTCATCCGCCCGGTCGCCAACTGTCAGCCCCTCGATCTTTCCATGCAGGACAACCCCTCCCTCCGCCGACTTGAGGTGGTCCATGAACCGGGCAATCTGGTTGGAGGGGACCGCGTAGCCGACGCCGGTGTTGATCCCCAGGGCGAAGCGAGTCTCGATCTTTCCGTTGATGCCCACCGCCTTGCCATCGAGGGTAATCAGCGGCCCCCCCGAGTTCCCGCGGTTGACCGCCAGGTCAACCTGGATAGCATCGTTGTAGGTCTCGCTATAGCGATGAACCGCGCTGACGATCCCCATCGACAGGGCCGGCTCAAAATTCGCCGGCGCCCCGCGAACGAAGACGCTCTCGGAGCCGGTCAGGAACGGATCGCCAAGGGCAAGAACGCGCTGGCCGGGCCTCAGCTTCTGGCTGTCTCCCAGCTCCATAAAGGAAAACCTCTCTTCACTCTCAAGCTTCAGAAGGGCGACATCTCCACCGGGATCCCGGCCGACGATCTCCGCGGTGTAGGACCGTCCCCCCGGCGTGTAAGCGCGAATGGAGCGCGCGCCAGCAATCACATGGTCATTGGTCAACACGAGGCCATCGGGACTGATACAGAAGCCAGAGCCGCTGCTGTAGCCGCCGCCCTGGTTCCCCTTGATAAAAACAAAGGCCGGCCTGCAGGCCGCGACCACCGCCGTGACCCGGGTCTCCAGGCTGCGCAGGGCGGCAAGCTGCGAAGCTGCGCCCTCTGCCGGAAACGCCCGGCTGCTCAACGCCACCAGGCATGCCGCGCAACCAAATGCCACAACCGCCGGAATCCTCGAGTTGGAAGAGCTTGTTATTTTCATCTTATCTGCGCCCGGGGAACTTCCCGAGAACACCTTTGAGCGCAATCTCTTTGCCATCGCGGCGCACGACAAACTCCACCTTGTCGCCAACCTTGCAGGAAAAAATGAGAAACCGGAGACGATCGAAGTTGGGGACATCCTGCCCGTTGAACCGGGTGATCACATCCTTCTTCTTCACCCCGGCCGAGGCCGCAGAGCTCTCAGGAACAACCTCGACAACCGGCGCCCCATCATTGCTCGCCCCTCCCTCCTCGGACTGGATCCCGAGGAAGGGTCGCGGCGGCACCTTGATATCCTTACCTTCCATCATCTGTGGCAGAACCTTGCGGATGGTCTCAACCGTGGTCGCGAACCCTATGCCTGAGTTGAGTCCCCATTGGTGGTAGGCGTGCCCGACGAAACCGCAGAGCCCAACGACCTTCCCATCCAGGTCGACAAGGGGGCCCCCGACATTGCCGTAGTTGAGCTTCGCATCGACCTGCACTGCGCGCTTTGTGTTGCGGCCAACCGCGCTGACGATGCCCTCGCTGACATTCAGCCGCTGCGGGGAGGGACCTCTCCCGATAGCGAAAACGAAACGCCCGGCAGCCCCGGGTGAAGATTTCGCCCAGGGAGGCGGCTTCCATTCTCCTTCCGGGGCCAGCTCCTCCTCTCCCTGCAGACGAAGAAGGGCCAGGTCATCGAGCTGGTCCCTGGCAACCACCTTGGCCTTGCGCTCCTTGCCGCCGGCAAGCAGCACCGTGACCGACTTGATCGTGCCGAGAAGATTGTAGTTGCTGGTAAGGATGAAGCCTCGGCGGTCGACCAGGAGCCCCGTGACATATCCACTCGGCCGCTTGAAATAGCTTTGTGATTCAGGAGAGACACGCCCGTTAAATGGAAGCTGGGAGCGGGGGATCTCGATGTCCTTGCTCCGGTCCACCTTGATGGAGACGACCCAGTCCGCGACCCCTTGCACCAGGCCTGAAATGGTACCGGGGTCCGCTGCCTCCACCCCCCGGCCTCCGAAACCGGATGCCAGTGCCAGGAAAAGGAAGCAAGTCGCCAGGATTCGTGGGGCGCCAGGCATCAGAACCTCCCCCAGAGCGTGACCTCGACGGCTACAGGGGCCTTGTCACGAACCACCTCGAAACGAACCTGCTGCCCGGGACTGGCATTCTTAAACAGTGCCTGGAAGCCTGAAACCGTCTCTACTTTCTTGCCGTTGAATGTTTTCAGCACATCTCCCCGGCGCAGGCCGGCCGCGGCGGCAGGCCCATCAGCCCTGACCTTCAGGATGGTGATCTGGCCGCCTTCGTGGGAGCGCATCAGCTCGAGCCCGGCAACGGCGTCGTTGTTCTCGAAGCGGTCATTGAACCAGGATCGATGAGGGCGGATAAGCTCCTGCAGATCATCAATCGGTATCGCTGTTCCCAGCCAGCGCTGTCGCGAAAAGTTGAGGATGAGCAGGCCAACCAGGTTGCCCCTGGCATCAACCAGGGGGCCTCCATCCATCCCGTTGTTCAGGGCCGCGGTGAATTCAAGGGCCCGGCCGACATAAATCGATTTCGGATGCTTGTCCTTCAGCTCGATCATCGCGCTGAACACCCCCGCCGCCATGGCCACCTGGTCATCAGACTGGATGCTGCCGAATGCATTGCCGAGGCTGAAAACAGGGTCTCCAATTGCGAGGGCCTTGCTCGAACCCGGGCGGAGATAATCAAGGCGGTCTCGGCCGGGCTCCAGGGCGCGGCGGAAATCCTTCAGCTGCAGGAGCGAGACCTCCTTTTCCGGATAGACCTTGATGAGCACCGCCGGCGCGACGCGCCCGCCGCGCAGGTAAACATCGATATTGCGCGATCCTTCCGGCACAACGGTCGGCGAGGTCAGCACCAGGCCCACCGGATCAAGCAGGATGCCTGTTCCGGAATGCGCAATGGTGCTTCGGGAACGACCCCGGGGGTAATCTCGCCGGGTGATACCGACGACGGCCCTCGAGATTCTTCCATAGAGCTCACTGTAATCCCCCGCCTTCGCCCCAGGGGAACCCTCCCCTGCCGGCAATTGCCACTGCCCGGCACTACTCAAGCCAAGCACCACCAGGGCGGCAAATAATTTAGATGCGGATAATCGCACTATGGAGAGTCCCTATCCGTTGGAATCTGATCTTCCGAACACTGGCATAGTAAACGAAAGCCGCGCGGTTATGAAGGACCTCGAAGACCCCGGCGCCAATTGGTGACCATCGCCGCTTCCGGTCAGAAGCAGTTTTGCGGTCGGCGGCACCCCAGCCCGAGATCTGTTTCTCTGCTCGAGCGATCGCAGAGCGGGTAGGGCGCCATGGGGGTCGGCCCACCGAGAAAGAGAAAGCGCAGCAGGAAAACCCCGGATGTCAGGTTGATCTCACCTGTCCCGTCAGAGTCAGCCGCGGCCAGGCAGCCGGGCTCCACTCCGCCGAGGAAGAGATAGGAGAAGATCGCCACGGCGTCGGTCAGCTGGAGGCTGGCGTTCTGATCGACATCGCCCCGCAGGAAGGGGCCGATGCTGCGGACGGGCCCCGTCTCTGGCTGCAGGGAGAGGGTGTAGGAGCCGGAGCCGCCTGCCTCAAAGCTCCTGACTGCCAGGAAATAAATCCCGGGATCGAGCTCAACCTCCAGGCACGAGTTCACCGTGGTCTGGTCGCAATCATCATTGCTGGTCACGTTCTCGCAGTTAACGTTCTTCAGCTCGAGAATAGGATCGAACTCGCTGGACTCCAGCAGGATCGCGCCCGCAAACGGCTCCGCGAGCTCCAGCCGCCAGAGATTCGCCGGTTCGGCAAGGACCGGGGGCGCACAAAGATCTCCGGGGAATTCTCCTGGCTGGCTCCCCTCCGGGAGAAGCTCTCCGGCCAGGCAATCCAGGCAAACGTCAACCTCCTCGTTCTCTCCACAGGTGACCGTGAGCGAAAAGGCACCCTGTTCACCGGCTTCGTAGCTGCTGATGCCGAGGTAATAGGTTCCCGCTGCAACCTCGAGGGCCAGGCAGGAGTTTTCCACATCGGCCGGATCGCAATTGTCGTTAAAGCCCAGGACCTCGCAGCCTGCTGTGTAGACTGTCAGGTGGGTGTCGAAGTCACTCGATGAGAGGTTGATATTGAGCGCGCCAGCTTCCACGGTAACCACGTAGATGTCCTCGGACTGGCCACCGGCACGCGTGCATTCCTGCAAGGGGAAGACCGCAGCGAGTGGCTTGCCACAGGTCACCTCCCCTGTTTCGCAGGGAGGACAGGGTCCGGGCTCATTGCAGGTAACCTCCAGCGTGTAGGTTCCCTCTGTGGCCGGATCCACACAGCTGGGCAGAATCCAGTAGGTGCCGGGGGAGAGCTCGAGCTCGAGACGCGAGTTGATTCCATCTCCACCATCGTCATCAAAGCTGATCTCCTCACAATTCTCTCCATTGTAGAGATAAAGGAAGGTGTCGATGTTCCCCGATACCAGGCTCAAAACGTAATCCTGTGTTTCGGCGACCTCCAGCCGGTACGAATCGAAGAGACGCCCGTTCTCGAGTGAACAATCATCGGTCTGCAGGATGCCGTCGACCAGGGCCGGGCATTCAATCTCTCCATCATCACAGTCCCCACAGGCATTCGCCGGCTCACAGGCGACCTCGAGCTGGTAGAGGCCTGATTCTCCTGCGCCGGCCGAGCTGGCACCGATGGTATAGGTTCCGGGGTTGAGAGTTACCGACTCTATACAGGAAACTTCGAAGTTCCCCGGGTCGCAGTCTTCATTGTTAAGAAAGGTCTCGCAGAAATTGTCGGACAGGTTGAGCGCGGTATCGAAATCAGCGGAGCGGAGCGTGATCGACACGTTCGAGGTTCGCTCAAGGGTAAAGGTATAGGAGTCGATGAGTGTCCCGTCGGCCAGGGCGCAATCGCCATCCTCGAGGAAGCCGTCCACCATCTCGCCGCAGGCGATACTGCCCACCTCGCAATCCCGGCAGAGTCGAACATCCGGACAGCGAATGGACAGCTCATAGGCGCCAACCTCTCCGTTCGAATAGCTGTTGACCCCCACCACATAGGTACAGGCCTCCAGGTCAATCGTCATCCGGGAATTGCTCCCCTCTGCGCCATCATCATCAACAGCCACCTCCTCGCAATCGCGATTGTAGAGCCGGAGAAAGGAGTCGAACTCCTGGGAGGCCAGGTCGATGATGACCGGACCCGGAACGGTGACCTCAAAGGTGTAGAGGTCAATGAAGCTCCCATCATCCACCAGGGGGCAGTCCTCCATCTCGAGGAACCCTGCCACCTGCCCATCACAGGAGATGGGGCCTGCGATGCAATCATCACAGAAACTGAAATCCGTACGGCAATCGGCGCTCAGTTGGTAGAGGCCGGTCTGCCCCGGGGAATAGCTGTTGACCGCAACAAAATAGGCGCCCGCCTCCAGGTCAAGCGTCAGGCAGGAAAGGCTGAGGTCCCCTGCCCGGCAATCATCGTTGACCGCGACCACGTCGCAATTTTCATCGTAGACCAGGAGATAGGTGTCGAACTCAAGCGACGACAGCGACAGCGATACGCGGGCGGCCTCGGCCACATCGAAGGTGAACACATCGATGAAGGTTCCGTCAGCCAGCCTGCAGTCATCTTCAAAGAGGCCATCCTCAACCACCCCGGCGCCACAGCCAAGCTCTGCAACCCGGCAATCCAAACAGATATCCAGCGGCTCACAGGCCGTGGCAAGTTGATAGGTGCCCGTAGCGGCGATGGTGGATGCCTTCGCGATAATAAAATAATTCCCGGGGCGGAGATCGATGACCAGGGATGCGTCCAGGTTCCCCGCGACCGGATCAATGTCGTCCACCTCCCCCACGGCCGCGCAGTCGCTGTCGACGACGAGGAGATAGGGATTGAGTTCTTCAGAGCTGAGCGTGATTGAAAGCCGGCTGGGCTCGCTGAGCTCCAGCAGGTAAGAATCAAGCAGGGTGCCGTCGGGATGCAGGCAATCGCCCTCAGCCAGCTCGCCCTCGGTCGTCTCGCCGCACGCCACCGAGGCCGTGACACAGTCGCCGCAGAACTCCATCAGCTGACAGCTGACATCCAGGTTATATGCCCCAGCGCCGACCACCTCCCAGCTGTTGACCGCAAGGTAGTAGCTCCCCGGCTCGAGCAGGACACGCAGGCAGGAACCGGAATCCGGATCTCCCTCGACACAGTCGTCATTGGTGGCAACCAGAAGACAATCCTCGTCAACAAGGAAGAGAAACGTGTTCATGTCCGGAGAAAAGAGGCTGGCATCGACAACCCGTGTTGATTCGATCTCGAGAGACCAGATGTCCACCAGGGTGCCATCTCCCAGCACGCCGTCTCCTTCCCTCAGGTTCCCCTCCCTGCTTGCTCCACATCCAGCCTCGCCGACAAGCCAGTCACGGCAGAAATTTCCAACCGAGCAATTGTCCACATCACCGGCGCCACCGCCATCGCCTGCAACCGGCAAAGCAAAGCCGGACCCGCCAAGAGCCCAGGATCCCGGGCCATTCAATTTTGATTCGGGATTCTTGATGGCCGGGGCCCCATCCGGGGCAACCTTGCCCGTTTTCAACCCCTGGCGTTGCGGGAGGGCTGGAGGCCGCCGGGGGAGATGTTTTCTACCGGCAACCTTGAAGAGGTTGGCAAAAAGCTCGGGCTGTCAAAATCGTGGACTTCCAGACGACACGCACAGGCCATTGATAAACTCGGTCGCGTCTTACAGGAAATGGTCCAAGATCTAGAATGATGGGCCAAAAGTGACGCCTCACCCATATATATGGGCAGTAG
>CAJWZY010000009.1 GCA_913050545.1 uncultured bacterium
CCGATGAAAACCATCGAGATGAAGCTCGCGGAGGCAGTTGTGCTGCCGGATTCTCCTTTTGAGGGCAGGACAGTCAGCGGGCTGAGGCTCAATGCCCATTATGGAGTCAAGGTGATGGCCGTGCAGCGTCATGGCCGCCAGCATCTCTACCACATTCGCCGTATGAGAGTTCACGCCGGGGACGTCCTGCTGATCCAGGCCGACGATGCAGGTCTCAATGAATTGCGCGAGAGCGAGGCTGTGCTCGTGGTGGAGGAGGTCGACCAGACCCGCGTCAACAAGCGCAAGGCCCCGCTGGTTATGATGACTCTTCTCGGGGTCGTTGCCGCGGCGGCGTTGACAGCCGGGGTCCCGGGAGCTCCATCTCTTGCGCACCTGGCCATCATGGGAGTAGCGCTGGTGCTTGTTACCCGTTGCATTCGCGTCGATGAGGCACTTCGCTCCCTGGATACAACGGTATTGTTTCTCCTCGCTGCGGCCATCCCGCTGGCGGCAGCGATTCATGAGACGGGCCTGGACAAGATCGCCGTGAACGGGGTGCTCGGGCTGGTGGGCGGGAAGGAGGTTAATCCGATCATCTTCCTGTCGGCTTTTTACCTGCTGACCTCACTCCTGACCACCTTCCTGTCCAACAGCGCGGTGGCGGTGCTGCTCTTCCCCATCGCGATGGACCTAGCTACACAGACCAACCTCAACCATGAAGCCTTCCTTGTGGCAATCTGTTTCGGAGCCAGCGCGAGCATTGCCTCTCCCCTGGGCTACCAGACGAACCTGATCGTCATGGGGCCGGGAGGATACAACTTCCGCGACTATCTCAAGATCGGGCTACCCCTCAATCTCCTGATGTGGGCCGCAGCCACGTATTTCATACCGATTTTCTGGCCGCTGACAAAAGCGGCCACGAACTGACGCCCCTTCAATGGGGGAGCACGAGGATTCCTTTTCCTGGTCTTACTCTGCCGGGGTACAGGCGCTGCTGGAGCAGTTACCCAGCGCATCGTCAGGGGTCGGATCGACTCCACATTCCAGGAACCCGGGTGCCTGGGGCGCCGGTCCTGCACGGAACAGGTGGTTCAGCAGGCTGACCCCGTCGGTCAGGTTGACGAAGCCGTTGTCATCGATGTCGGTAGAGTCCGTGCAGCTGGGCTCGTTGCCCTGCTGGAAGAGGTAGAGCAGCAGGGAGACGGCATCGGTCAGGTTGACGAAGCCGTTGTCATCCACATCCCCGCGCAGGAAGAGATCCTCTGCAGGTCCAGGTCCGCCTCCTCCTTCACCCGGGATCTGGATAAGTGTCGGGATAAAGGTCAGGTCACTGCTGGTCAGGGTGGCGTTGTGAACACTGACTGCGATGAGGTTTTCACCATCGACCAGGAGGTCCTTGGCAATGGCAATATCCACCGGGGTATTAATCACCGGTTCGCCCTGGGGGTTGGCTCCGCTTGCCATCGTGTCGTTGTTGACCTCTCCTTCGGCGACATTGAAGCGCCCGATTTCCTGGCCGTTGATATAGGCGACGAAGCCATCGTCGATAGCGCAGGACAGCACGAGTGACTCGATCGTATCAAGCTCCAGCTCGAATACCTTCCTGGTGTAGACAACGACGTAATTGCCGCTCATGTCCAGGATCTCCGTTGCATCATCTCCATCGCCGTAGCCGATTCCTGTCGGTCCGAGTTCCCAGTCGAAATCATCGAAGTCCAGGAGGTTCCAGTCAGGTTCCGGGCCGGGGGCGTTTCCGGTCAGGTAGCTCCACTCATCTCCGGGGCCGATCAGGATGTTCGCCTCGTCAAAAATGATAAGGGTGCATTCCATGGCGACGCATTCAGCGCAGGCCGCGGCGGCATCGACCGCGACAACGCTGTAAACGACCTCGCCACTGATGGGGTCGCTGTCAACGTACAGCTCCTGGTCCCCACCGATATTTTCCTCGATCAGTTCCCCGTTGCGCCAGACCTCGATAGCATCGTAGTCCACCACGCCGTTGGACCAGTTGAGCAGGATATCTCCGGTGATTTCATCCTGGGAGCAGGTCATTCCGCTGGGGCACTCTCCTCCGACATCGGGATTGGCTACCAACTCGACTCTCAGGTGGAGGTCACTGCTGCTGAAGGTGGTGTTGTGTATCTGGATCGCCAGGATGTTTTCGCCCTCTTCCAGCGCGTCGATATCAAGCAGCGGAACGAGCTCCAGCGTGCCTGTTGATTCGTGGTTGGTTACCGCCAGCGTGTTGAAAGCGGGGGGAGTTCCATCGAGGTTGCGCCGCGCGATCTCGATGCCATTGAGGTAGGCCACGAAGCCGTCATCGTAATCCATGTTCAAGGCCAGGGCGCTGACAGCGTCGAGATCCTTGACCTCAAACGTATGTCGAAGATAGACAGAGACGTAGGAGTCTTCCATGTCATCAAGGACGGTTCCAATCAGGTCGAGTCGGTCTCCGTAGCCGAATCCGGAGGGGGCGACCGCCCAGTCAGTGTCATCAAAATCTTCGAGGGTCCAGCCGAGGGTTGCCATTCCATCTTCTTCACCAGGCGCGGGCTCATTCGGACGATCAGGTACGCCATCTCCGTCCGCATCCAGGTTGAGGGGGAGAAGGCCATCATCGACGGCGCCACCTTTGAACATCGAATATTCGGCACCATCTGCAACGAGGACAATCGAGCAATTGTCCTGGGCAGAAGAAGTCCCTGTGGCGAAAAGAACCAAGATGCATGCGAAGCAGCGGAAAAATCTCATAGTGACCCACCTGGAATGTGTTTTCAGTAAAAGCGACATGTCTCTCACAACCCCCCCCTTATGGAATCAAAGGTGTCCTGCCTGGTGTTTCCAGGCTCGGCAATTCGTTGGATTCCAGAAAAATAGAAATAGTGTTTTTTGAGAAGCCCACACAGCCTGCTCCCGAGCCAGCTGAATTGTTGTAAACAACAACTCGTCTTCAAGCACAGAAACCGGCCAAGGAGAATCTTTCGACCCGTGGAAGCAACCCGGAAAAAACAGATCAGAACCCAGTTTAAGGCCTGATTTTAGGGTTGGCAAGATTTGTGATTGCCGTAACAAAAAGATCTTTCGAAAGGGGTGTTTGCCGGAAACGGCTCAAACCAAACTCCCTTCCTCCAGCATTTACAGCCGGGAACAGTCTGTTGTTAGGGCTTGCTGGGTTTACGAGCCGGCTTTCCAGGTGTGCGGGGTGCAGTAAGGGGGGGGCGGTGGGGGTCATCGGGTTGGGCCCCCGGACCCGGGCTTTTGTCACTTCTTTTTAGCCCCATGCAGATCAGGGTGATTCCGGCAGCCAGCAGGACGAGGCCGAAGAGCAGGACTAATGGAGATGTTTTTCCGGAGAGCCCAGGCGGCAATGGGGCGGGTCCTGTTGTCGTTCGATCAGTCATTTTTTCCAGGGGGCTTCACAGATTAACACAGGTCAGTGCATTGTATGCACTGGTGGGCGGGATGGTACTGGAAGTTGACCTGGTTTTTCAGTGTGGGGAGCCATTGTCCAGGTTAATGATAATTACGGGATCTCCTCCATAGGCACTCAAGGACTAAAAAAAACCTACCGAAAGCTCAAAATCTCACAGGAAACTCGCCTGGTTAAAGGTTTTTTGGGTCATGTAAGGTATTTAATATAAATAGTTTGTGACTCCGTTAGGTTAAATTTCGGGGATGTGGGCAACTGCACAGCCCTGCAGGCTGTAAAATCGGTAGTGTGTTTGAGCAAGGCGATTCTCAAGAGCCTTGCAATCTGACGGTTCCGGACTTCCAAGTTCCGGTACCCACCCTCTCTCGAGGTTGTCTTCAGGGCAATGTGGACATGAAGAGAATAGAAACCAGCCAGAATGCATCCCTGGAACCGGGAATTTTTCCCTGTTTCCCGGAGATTATGTATCTACCGACGTACCGTTGCATTGTTGCACTGGTGGTCGGCCTGTTCCTGCTGGGTTCCCGTGTTGACGCACAGGTCGGCCCCCAGGGAGGTGGAGCATCCTTCTTTGTCGGCGCGCAGCAGAGAGACGACGGCGGCTCTCCCCTGGTTGTCAGGGGGTTCCCCAACGAGAGGGTGGAGGTCTTCTTTTATTACAATTCACCTGAGGATGGGATACCCGGAGCCGAGCAGAACGACCACCTCCAGGGCTTCTCAATGGTCTTCTGTTACGATTGCCGCCTCAATTGCATCGAGGAGTCTTTCCGGATTCCCCCCGAGGCAATCACCTCTGTCGTGGAGGCCGATTTCGTTGAGTTCCAGTGTGACAACGATCCTGAGGATGGGGATGGTTGCGAAATGCTGCTGGCCCTGCTGGTTGACAGCTTACCCCCGTTCAGGGGAGAGACCCTGCCTCCAACCACAGAGCCCTTGATGGTAGGCAGTGTCCAGTTCGAGGTCGACTCGGCCGTCAACTGTGGAGACGAGCTCGCGATCGAATTCTGCGATGGCGCCAATATCAGGGGCAGGGTTCCCCTGAAGAATGTCTACGCAGCGGCAAACCAGTCTCTTACAGCAAGGACTGTCGATACCAGGGTCCTGATTGATTCGGTAACCTTGTTCCAGAGGGGCGACTGTAATTCCGACAACAAGGTCAATATCAGCGATCCGATCTCCGTCATCATGGCGACCATTCTCGTGGAAGAGTTTGACTTCGTTCCAGCCTGCGATGACGCCTGCGATGGCAATGACGATGGGGTCCTGGACGTAGGTGACGCGGTCTACCTTCTGCGCTGGATGTTCCGTGGAGGACTGATACCTCCCGCGCCCGGCCCCTTTGTCTTCGGCATGGACCCCACCGAGGACGAGCTCACCTGCTCAATGCCCTGTGAGTAAAAGGACGGGGAGTAAAGCGACGGGAGCCGTTAATCTCCTGAAGAGATTTTCACACGGTAGGTTCCGGTCGCGGCGTAGTTGTTGCGGAAGGGAACCACCCCGAGGTAGAGCTTGCCGCCGCCCGGTGCTTTCGCCTTGTAGCTAGGGCCGACGAAGAAGGGCGCGCCATTTTTTCCGATCTTGCCTACCAGGGAGAGCTGGGGGAAGTTCTTGTAGGAATTGCCGGAGTACCGGGTCGTGCCCTCCGGGCCACTGTTGAGGTTGTAGTTTGAAACGAACAGGCTTCCAGACGCCCTGATCTTCAGGTTGACCCCCCTGGTGACGAAGAGATTCGTGTTGGACCAGTTGGTGGGAACCACCTGCCGCCCTGCAATCTGGACGGTTGTATCTGTAATTCCTGCAAAACGGAAATCGACCCCCATGATGTCGGACACCTTGATATCGAGGGTTCCGTAGCGGCTTTTGATGCTGAAGTTCTCGGCCTGGATGGTTCCGCGAATTTTGAATCGGCTCGAGATGATCTCGTCGGAGCCTGCCACAAGGGCCGGGAATTCGCTGCCGTGCTTGTTGTTCTCTTTGGTCCTGGACTTGATCTCTCCCAGGAGCAGGGTGATTCGGTTGCGGAGTTCATCATCTTCTGACCGGGTTAATTTGACCAGGTAGGGAAGTGTGGGCTCACCGAGTTTGCGCAGGGCATCCATGGCAGCCTCTCTCTCGTCGAAATCTTCTCCTCTCAGGCGCTGGATCTGCAGCTCGATCTGCTCCTTGTTTTCGTCCCCCCTCCTCGGGGCCAGCCGCAGGCGGATCAGGTCCCCGGATGGCACGGTCAGGATGCCGTACCTTGTTTTTACCTGCAGCGAATTGAATCCCGGCTGCCCGGCAATCCGGCTGCCATCTCTGAGAAAAAAGATGGGCTGAGATTCCTTTTCCGAGCCAGGAGTCGTGGATGGCTTTGACCCGGGCTTTTCCTGGGCGTGCAGGTTGAAGGCTGTTGCCAGAGGCAGGAGGGCAAACAGGCCGTAGAAAAAAAAGATGTGGGTTCTCAGGGGCGTAGCCATAGGTTGTTCCTGCAGGGCAGGTTCTTCTGCTTTGGCCCGGGAAATGTAGAAGTGTTTCAAAAACCAAAGGTATGCAGGTATCGTATAACACTTCGGTGGGACTCACCAACGCCCATTGGAGCTATTGTGCCGATAATGGGACACTGCAGAGTGGTTTCTGGCAGGAGTCCTGCTGACCCCCATGCTATAAGGGGAGGTTTGGGCTGCTGCCCTGGTTCTTGACCGGGGGTAAATCCAGACCTTAAAATCAGTCGACCCGGGTGAATCCGGCCGGACTGAGTCTTCCCGGTGTTTTATAGCCGTGGATTTCAATCGGTGACCATCTTCAGTTCGTAATCCTGAGAAAGAGTAACTATCCATGAGAAATACACTTACTCTCGCGTTGATCCCCCTGTTTCTTTTCGTCTCTTCCACCGGTTTTGCAGATCCGATCAAGGACTCGCTCGATAAGGGAGTGAAGTTCCTGGCTGCAAACCAGAACCCTGATGGCGGGTATGGTCCCTTTGGTAAAGAGTCGCGTGTAAAGAACGAATCCGACGTGGGAATCACTGCGTTTATCGTCTACACCATGGCCATTCACCCGCGCAATTACCAGGTAGTCGACGGACCTTTCATCTCCAAGGCGGTCAGCTATCTTCTCAAGCATCAGCAACCCGATGGGGGGTTCTACCATCCCAAGGATCCGGTTCTGAAGAACTACCGCACCTCTGTTGCTCTCATGGCCATGGTCAAGTTGAACAGGGTTGCCTATTCCGAGCAGATCAGGAGGGCACGGGCATTCATCGTTTCCCAGCAGAGAAGCGAAAACACCAACTACTCGAAGGCGGAGCATCTGAGCTTCGGTTCGGTCGGCCACAGCGGCTCCCTGCGTGGCGATCTCTCCAATGCTGCTTTTGCCGCCGAGGCGATGCGCGAGGCGGGGTTTTCCGCCAGTGAGCCATTCTGGAAAAAGCTGCAGACCTTCGTGTCCCGTTGCCAGAACAATGCAGAGGTTGATCCTCTCCTCAAGAAAACCGGAATCGGGACGACGAAAGACTGGGGCTTTCGTTACGCTCCCAACGACACCAGGGGGCCCAGTGAATCTCTCGATGATGGGAGCATCGCTTATTCGTCGTACGGAACCATGAGCTACCAGGGGCTGAAGAGCCTTCTCTATGCCAATATCGATAAGAAGGATCCCAGGGTGAAGGGGGCCTTCAAGTGGATCTCCGACAACTTCTCCATCACGGAGAATCCGGGTATGAGCTCGCCCGGCAATCCCAAGGCCGGACAGCAGGGTCTCTTTTATTACTATCACACCATGGCCAAGACACTCTCAGTCTATGGTGAGCCGGTCCTGGTTGATTCCAAGGGTGTGAAGCACACCTGGGCGAAGGAACTCTCCGAGCACCTGATGAAACTTCAGAATGGAGATGGTCACTGGGTAAATAAGAGTGGCCGGTGGTGGGAGAATCTTCCAACGCTTGATACAGCCTATGCCATGATCTCTCTCTCCCTCTGCCGGGGAGATCTTGCCAGGCAGGCTGCTTCCGCTGGCACAACAGATAAATAAGACAAGGGCCTGACCGATGGAAATCGCTCCTTTCAGGGGCTTGAGGTTTGACCTCGAGAAGATCAAGGCCCAGGGTGGGGATGCAAGCCCGGTGGTCACTGCTCCTCCCTACGATGTCCTTTCACCGCAGGCGCACCAGGCGCTCCTCGATGCTTCTCCCTGCAATATAGTGCGGCTGACGCTTGGAGATGAGCCGGGCGCGACCCCCTCCTATGAAGGCCGGGCCGGGTTGCTGGAAGACTGGATAGAATCCGGGGTGCTCGCACAGGAGGACACCTCCGTTTATTACGCCTGCACGGTTGATTATGTCATCCCGGGGACCGAGACCAGCGCTCGTATGGTTTCCCTTGTCGCATTGGGAAGACTTCATGAATTCGATGAACGGATCGTTCACCCGCATGAGCAGACCTTCCCGAAGGTAGTGGCCGACCGTCAGAGCCTGCTGGAGGCGACCCGCTGCAACCTGGAGAGTATCCTGCTTCTCTACAATGACTCAGCCGGAGAGATCGACTCCCTGCTGGAGGAGGCCGCCTCCGGAGAGCCTCTCATCGAGGTAGAGGCTGCCCCGGGAGAGGTTCATGGCCTGTACCCCGTACGGGATCCGGCCGCAGTACTGCGGTTGACTGAGCTCATGGGCGAGCAGAGTCCGATCATCGCAGATGGCCACCATCGCTACACTACCGGCCTGCTCTACAGGAAGGCCCTCGCCGAAGCCGGCCAGCAGGTGCCAGGCTCCGACTGGCAGATGATGACCTTTGCCAACCTCATGAGCGAGGGAGTGTCGATTCTTGCAACTCACCGTCTCCTCAAGTTGAGCGAGGGCAGCTCAGTCTCCCAGGCCCTGGAGCTGCTCGACAGCAGGCTCGAGCAGGCCGGGGAGGATGACTGGGAGATCAGGGTGGAGACCGCTTCTGAGGTAAGGAACTACCGGCCTGGCGCGGAGGTGCTGGCTGGGAAACAAGGCGCCTCGGCTACGAGCTATGGGCTGGTCCAGGACGAGATCATCGGATCCTGGCTCGCTCCGTTTGCCGGGGCTGACCCCGAGGTGTTCTTTTACAAGGAGGGCACAGGGGAGGACGCGGCACTGCGAGAGGGCACGGGGGACCTGCTCTTCCGCATGCGCCCGGTGGGGCGTGGCGAGTTCCAGGAGGTCATCGACGGGGCTGAGGTGTTTCCCCACAAGACCACCTATTTCTACCCCAAGCTGTGGAGTGGCCTGGTGCTCTGGCGCCTTGCCGCGGTCGAGGCTCCTTCCGGGGACTGACGGCAGGCGCCTGTCAGTCAGCTTTCCGGGCGGCCAGCCAGCTCTTCCACTCATCGATCTCCTGCGTTCTCTCTTTGAGCGTGGCAGAGGACCAGAAGGCAGGCCTGAGGATGGTCGGCTTGGAAGCCATCTTCGCCAAGGCGCCGGCGGCCGCTGCACGGACGCCGGGGTGGGGGTCTTCGAGTGAGTCGACCAGCAGGGGGACCCAGTCCTTTCCGGTTGTTCGGTGAGCTTCGAGGTTCGCCACGATTCTCGATCTCAGCCTGGGGCTGGCTTCTCCATCTGTAATTACCGATTTGAGCCGGTTTACCGCATCCTCGGTTTTTCTTGGTTCGAGAAACGGAACCTGGGGGTTGCTGGTAAGAAGTTGAAGGAAAGAGACGTAGGCAGCCTCGCGAATGGCTGGAGATTTCTTCTCAAAGAGGCTGGTGACAGCTGCCAGGGAGCTCCTGGCATTTAAGCCCCTGGCCTTGCCGAGCTCCTCAATGGCCCAGAGCGCGCTGAGTCGCCTGGAGCTGCTGTCGTTGCAGGCCAGCTTGTAGAGCTCCCTGACCGGATCGAGCTCCAGTATCTTTTTCCGCCAGATAGCTTCCAGGCTGATGATCTCAGCTTCATCCAGGCGGTGGATTTTCTTAATGCGCCTGCCCAGCGGCATCCCAGGCGGGTGTGTTTCCGTGAGGAGGAAATACACGAGAGCCCAGGAGAGGGCGTAGTTTCTTTCCCGGGTTTTTTCGTTATGGAAAGCTTTCCAGTCGCTTTCCAGTAATCCGGGAAGCAGGGTCCTGTCCGGGTTCGCTGTGATCTCCCGTCTTGCCAGGCCTAGCAGGATCGGGTTCAGCAGGGGGAACTCAGCCCGGTCTTTACCGATGATCCCAACCTCCAGGTTCCCGGCCAGTCCCTCGTTCAACCAGCACCTGTCGGAAATGCCCGGCAGCTCGCTGACAAGGAAATGATGGGAGATCTCGTGCAGCAGCACCTGGTCGAGGTCGGAGGAATGGTTGGTGCTCGTTGCCCGTGTGTCGATATGGATCACCTGCAGGAAGGGGACGTAGTAACCGAGCAGGTCGGGGGCGTAGGAGTAGTCCAGGAGATCTTCAGATTGACCTTCGAGGAAGATCCTGGTGGTCCAGGGGAAGGGCCTGGCAATGTCGAAAATTTCCGCGAGGGAGGTGTAGATGTTTTCGATCCGTGAGCCGGTCTTTTCCAGGAAGTCCGGTCCATCGTTGGAGTAGACAACGAACCCGTCGCGGCTGAGACTGTTTTTGTAGACCAGGCGGCAGCTGCAGCACAGGCTGCATAAAAGGACGATGGCTGCGAGCTTCACGAGGGCCGCAGGCCTGGCCGGGGAGCAGGGGAGCGCTGGGTAGCTGGCTGGTGCTTTCATGCGGAATCAATAAATGTAGGTCGTCGATTTGAGTGAGAGGCGCAGCTGCCTGGCGTCTTCACAGCCGGCTACCGGGGTGGAGACCCTGACTCTCGCGATGCGCTCAGCTGTGCCGGAGCTCTTCGGTGAAAGAAAGAATTCGCAGGAGACTTCATAAACCGGGTGCCTGGATGGAGAAGGCGAAAGGAAAAACCTCATCGACTCATTCCTGGCGATTCGCCTGTACCCGGCTGCGCTCAGCTTCTTTGGAAGCCGGATCGAGGCAACGACCGCGTCTTTCTGGACCCAGGAAGCCTGTAGCGGGTAGGACGGAATCGTCCTGCAGCTGCAAAGGCAGCAAAGGATCGCTGGCAGGAGGAAGAGGGCGCAGAGCCGGGAGGGAGCTCGCATGATGACCTCGGTTATTAGAAGACCCATCGGCAAGGCTGCGGGTGAGCGTCTGGTCGCTTTCGCAGGCCTCTGCCGGGCCGTTTATTTCAGACTGGCTGCCGCCCAGGCGGCTGCCCTGCATCGATTGTACCAGCCAGGGGGCGGAAACCTGCGGGCCTTCCCGGCAAGGGACGGTGTATGGGGTCTGTAAGGGTTCTTGCAGGTGCAGGTAAGGAAGGGGAGCGCCGCGCTCAGCTGCTGACCAGCATTCCTTCGCGCAGGGTATCTGCGGTTTCCTGATCTTTAAGCTGTGCTACGAGCGAAAGGGCAAAGTCCAGCGAGGTTCCCGGGCCGCGACTGGTGGTCAGGTTGCCGTCCACGACAACCCGCTCCAGGCTGCATTCTGCGCCCACGAGCCCGTCTTCGAATCCCGGGTAGCAGGTGGCCTGGCGACCTTGCAATACCCCTGCGCTACCCAGCACAATCGGGGCTGCGCAGATGGCCGCGAGTTTTCCACCGGCCGAATGGGTCGAGCGAACCAGCTCGATGACCTGTGGATTGTCCCTCAGGTTCGTCGCCCCGGGCAGGCCGCCCGGCAGCACGACGGCATCCCATTCCATGCTCAACCCCTCTTCAAGTGGCTGGTCTGTTTCCACCTGGAGACCGTGAGCCCCGCTGATTTTCCCTCCACCGACTCCGAGGATGGTGACCTCGAGTTCAGCTCTGCGCAGAACATCTATGACGGTGATGGCTTCGATCTCCTCGAAGCCAGTGGCGAGCAATACACAGATTCCAGGCATGATCCAGACTCCAATATTCGGCCAGTTGTGAGCAGCGGCCTTGTTTTACAGAAACTCCTGCGAGGCTTCCACAGTGGGGTTCGAAAAGCGGGTGATTTCAGCCGAGGTATCCTTCGACGACCTCCACCGTTGAATTCTCAACCAGCTCCCGTATTTCGCTTTCGGTATCGAGGTTTTTTTCGGCGGCCTCAAGTTGTTCCGGTGTTGACCTGGTTGCCGGCTTGGGGGGCATCAGGTAGGAGCAGCAGTCATCGTGGGGTTCGATCGAGGTCTCGAAGCTGCCGAGCTGCTGGGCATCCCGGATGATTTCCGCTTTGTGCATGCCGACCAGGGGCCTGAGAATCGGCAGGGTGGCTACGGCGTTGATGGTGTGCAGGTTTTCAAGGGTCTGGCTGGCTACCTGTCCGAGGCTGTCTCCTGTGACCAGGGCGCGCGCTCCTTCTTTGTGGGCGATGGCCTCTGCCGCTCTTACCATGTAGCGTCGGTAGAGGATGACCCTGAGCCGGGCCGGGCACTCGGTGATGATCCGGTTCTGTGTCGGAGCGAAGGGGACCATGTAGAGCCGAACCCGATGCCCGGGTGGGACGACCTGCCCCGCGAGGTCGCGTACCTTTTCCTGGCTCGCCAGGGTGGTATGCGGATGGCTGTGAAAGTGAATGAAGACCGCGTCGGCCCCTCTCTTCATGATTCGGGCTGTGGATACGGGGGAGTCGATTCCGCCGGAGAGAAGGCAGGCTACCTTTCCTGTCGTCCCGGTGGGGAGGCCCCCCAGCCCCCGGGCCCTGTCGAGGGCAAGGAAGCAGTCGTTGTTGACGAAGAAGAGATAGAGGGGAAGCTGCGGTTTTTTCAGGCGGACCTTCCACCCCGTTTTCTCCTGGACGTATTTCCCGATGATTTCGTTGGCCTCTGTAGAGGTAAACGGGAGCTCCTTGTTGGCTCGTCGTGAAACAACCGCGAAATGATCCGGTTCTTCTCCGCTTTCAAGCAGGGGTTCAAGCACCGTATCCATGGCGATTTTAACGCTGTCGAGATCTGCAGAGGTTGAAAGGCAGGGTGAAAAGAGGGCGATTCCGGGTATTCGCTCGAGTCGACTGCAAACCCTCTCGAGGGAGGTTTCGCTGCCCAGGCGGAGGAGAAAACGCCCGAAGCGGGGCTTCAGATGTGAGCCTCCGAGATCCTTCAGGGCGGACCGGATGTTTTTCTGCAGGCGATTCTCGAAATACCTGCGATTGCCGCCCTTGAGAGCAATCTCGTCGTAATTGATCAGCAGGTGCCTGGCATCCAGCAATGCAGGGGCAGATTCACTTTGTTTTTTTTCAGAGAGAGACACTTTAGCTATCGGATCAGAGGGTTCTGGAGGGCTTTCAAGCAGCCCTGGAAAAAGGAAGCCGGAAGGTTTGCTGTGGATAAAAGATACGTTTTGGGTTTTCCTTCTTGGCCATGAGCGAAACACCCGAAGGCGCCTCTCCCGATGAGGCCCACGAATATTCTAACCCGCCGTCCTATTCAGTTCCTACGCTGGAACTGCAAGGAGAGAAAACTCTCAAAGCGCATCCTTGGATCTTCCGGCGCATGTTCAAGTCCTTTCCCCCAGGACTCCGCGATGGCGACGAGGTAGTCGTTCTGGCCTCCGATGGAGAACCGGTCGGCAGGGGCTTCTACCATGGCCGGTCCCAGATTGCCGTGCGGATCATGACGGCCGATGCGCAGCGTGAGCTCGATGCCGATTTTCTGCGGGAACGGCTGGAGATCGCCCAGGCCCTGCGAGTCGAAACCCTTCGGCTTGAAAGGGTTACTGATTCCTGGCGGGTCGTACATGGAGAGGGAGATGGGCTGGGGGGGCTGGTGATCGACAAGTTCAATGACCTGCTCGTCATCCAGCCCTACAGCTATGCTTTCCATCGGCGCAGGAAAGAGCTCGGGGCTATCCTCGAGGAGATGTTTCCGGGCCACCGCCAGGTGATCAAGCCGCCCAGTGTTGCTGCCCGCCGGGAGGGGATACCGGAGTACCAGCCTCCTGCCGCCGGGCAGGAACTGGAGGCCGAGATTGTCGAGCACAAGATGCGGCTGCTGGTAAATCCCTCGGGACACAAGACAGGTTTCTTTCTCGACCAGCGTGAGAACAGGGCGCGCCTCGTTACGATGGTGCGGGGCAGGAAGGTTCTCGATGGTTGCTGTTATACAGGAGCCATGTCCATAGCCGCCAGGACGCTCGGCAAGGCCGGCAAGGTGGTCGGGGTGGACCTCGATGAGGAAGCCCTCGCCATGGCGAAGCGCAATGAGAAGCTCAATCGAGCCAAGATTGACTGGGTTCACGAGGATATCTTTCACTACCTGAAACGACAGCGGCATGCTGTTGAGCCCTTCGAGGTGATCATCATTGATCCACCAAAATGGGCAAGAGAACGGGACCGTTTCGAGGAGGCTGAGAGGCGGTATCTTGATGTCAACAAGCTGGCGATGCAGGCCCTCGCCCCCGGGGGCATCCTCCTGACCTGTTCCTGTTCAGGAATGCTTCCCGAGGAGCACTTCCTGCGGATTCTGCAGCACGCGGCTGAACTTTCCGGCAGGGACTTCCGGATTTTTCACAAGGCCGGGGCTGCTTCTGACCATCCGGTCTCCTCCCATTGCCCTGAATCGAGCTACCTGAAGGCGGTCTTCGGAAGGGTCTTTTAGCCTGTTCCGTTGAGTGTCAGCAAGGGCGCCAAAAAGTGTCAGGAAATCTGGCACTTGGCAGGGGGCGCTTTCGTGCGCCCATATTTCCTGCCCGAAAAATAAAGACTTAGGACAAATTCAGCCTCTTTTTCCATGTGGTATGGCAATTGCACTTAAAAGGTCAGAGACCCAAAACCCAACACCCTACGATACTCCTTAACGGGAGCCCGCCATACAAAAGGGCCGTGCGGTGGGGACTGACAAAGTCCTCTCCTCGCGGCCCTCCTCACATCCCGGGATAACTTCAGGTAACCGGGTTCAGGCCGGGGACAGGAGGCTTTCCCATCCCCAGGCGAATCCGGAGGCAGCGACCTGCAAGGTAAAGTTGTCGGTGCCATGAGGTGAGGCAGCCTCGGCAAGTGTCGCAACGGCGGCAAGGGCCAATGCCGGCAGGAGGCTGCCGGAAATAGAGGTTGGCAGGAGGGGGGTGAGTCCCGCGCATTGAAGAATGACAGCCGTAATAAAGGATGCCGCGAAGACGGCCAGGCTTCCCTCTAATGAGCGATGAGATTCGGCGCACCCGGGCAGGTTCCAGGTCCGGTAGCGGTGCTTACCCAGGCGAGCTCCGATGGGCTCGGCAACAGCGTCAGCAATTCCGCAGATTGCGAAACCGAAGACAGCGAAATCTCCAAACAGCGAGATGGCCAGTATTCCTCCGGCGGCGGTGGCGAGGAAGGGTATCAGCACATGGAGGGATCTGCGCGGGTGGTCGGACTCCCTGGCGATGGCTTCGTAGAGGGGGTTACCAGTGCCGCTCAAGAGGCAATAGCCGATATAGATTGCCGCGAGACATCCCAGCAGGTTGACTCCCGGCGGCCCGTAGCTGGCGTGCACATAAGTGGCGAGAAAGAAGATCGAGAAATGGAAGAGCTTGCGGGTGTCTCCCGTTCTCAGGCCTCGGCGCAGCTTGAGCCAGGCGGCGAGCCCTCCGAACCCCAGGATCCACATTGTCAGGCAGGGTGCCAGGAACGCGATGGTCTCAAGCTCGGGCAGCTCGGGTTTCCACAATTCGATATTCATCGCGGGTCTCCTCCTGCTGGAAACCGGTCAGCTGGACGCAATCTCTCAGTCGCGGCGGTCCTTGCGACGGAGCTTGGCGTTGAGCAGGCGTTTCCTGAGCCTGGTGGTCTTGGGGGTGATTTCGAGCAGCTCGTCTTCCTCGATATATTCGAGAGCCTCTTCGATCGACATCAGCCGTGGGGGGCTCAGGAGGATATTCCTGTCACTCCCGGAGGCCCTCACATTCGTCAGCTTCTTCTCACGGCAGAGGTTGACCGTTATGTCATCCTCCTTGCAGTGCTCGCCGACGATCATTCCTTCGTAGACCGGTTCTCCGGGTGAAACGAACATCGGGCCGCGGTCTTTCAGGTTGAAGAGGGCATAGGGGATGGCCTGGCCTTGTTCGCTCGAAACCATGACTCCCGCTGCGCGCCCCGGTATGGAGCCCTTGTGTCCTTCGTAGCCATCGAAGTTGTGGCAGATGGTCGCCTCTCCGGCGGTGAGACTCATCAGGCGAGAACCCATCCCGATCAGCCCCCGGGCAGGAATCCTGAACTGTACGAGAATCCTCTCACCCTGGGGGTCATAGCGGATCATCTCTCCACGCCTCGAACCTGCCAGCTCAATCACCTTGCCGGCGCTCTCTTCCGGAGTCTGTACGTGGAGCAGCTCGATCGGCTCTTTTCGCTTGCCGTCCTCCTCGATAAAGATCGGGCGGGGCTTGCCCACCTGGAACTCATAGTCCTCTCTTCTCATGTTTTCGATGAGAATTCCCAGGTGAAGAGTTCCTCTTCCGGAAACTTCGAAGGAACCCGCCTCCGGCAGGTCTTCCACCCGCAGGGCGACGTTCGACTCGAGCTCTTTATAGAGCCGCTGGCGAAGCTGGCGCGAGGTGACAAATTTCCCATCCTGTCCCGCAAAGGGGCTGTTGTTAACCTGGAAGACCATCGAGATGGTGGGCAGGTCGATGTCGATCAGCGGCAGGGGGTCAGGATTTTCCGGGTCGGTGAGGGTGTCACCGATTTCAACCTCACCGATGCCTGTGACGGCACAGATGTCGCCTGCAGTCACCTTCTCCACCGGCGCTCTTCCCAGCTTGTCGAAGATGAACAGCTCGGTGACGGTTTCCTCTCTTGACTCTTCCCGGCCGCAAAGCTGGATCCTGTCTCCTACCTCGATGGAACCCTTGGTCACCCGGCCGATCCCGATGCGTCCGACGTAGTCGTTGTAGTCGATGGTGGTGATCTGGAACTGGAGGGGAGAGTCCTGCTCGACATGAGGCGGCGGGATCTGGTCGATCATCATTTCCAGGAGGGGAGTGACGTTGTCGTTCCCATCTTCTGGGCTGAGCCGTGCATAGCCCCCGGTGGCGGATGCGTAGACGATGGGGAAATCGAGAACATCGTTGCCCTCGAAGTCATCGACGGTGTCGAGGCCAAGCTCTTCAGTGAGCTCGAGGAAAAGTTCGCCGATCTCGTCGACGACCTCGTCCAGGCGCCGGTCAGGCCGGTCGATTTTATTGATAACCACCAGCGGGCGCAGGCGATGGCCGAAGGCCTTCTTCAGGACGAAGCGGGTCTGGGGCATGGGGCCCTCTGCTGCATCCACCAGGAGGAGAACACCGTCCGCCATCTGCAGGACACGCTCGACCTCTCCACCGAAATCCGCGTGGCCCGGGGTGTCGATGAGGTTGATCTTCACGCCCTTGTAGGGCATGGAGATGTTCTTGGCCAGGATCGTGATTCCCCGCTCGCGCTCGAGGTCGTTGGAGTCAAGGATGCACTCGCCAAGGTCCTGGTGAGAGGGTATGGAGTCAGTAGCCTTGAGGAGCTTATCGACCAGGGTTGTCTTCCCATGGTCAACGTGGGCGATGACCGCGATATTGCGGATAGTTTCGATGGGTTTGATTTTCGTTGTTTCGGTCATATCGTCTTGTTGCCAGAGCGGTTCTACCCCCTGTCAAGCGGGGGTTAAAACCCGGTATTATATCGACAGATGGCCGGGTGGCAAATGAACGTCATCAGAGTCTTTTTTTCTTTGAGGGGAAGTTTATCCATTGGATCGAACCCAGATCGTCGGGATTCTCAACTTTATGGCCGATTTGCTCGACCTCGAGTCCGATAATCCTTTCCGTTCACGCTCTTACAGGAGTGGGGCAAGGGCCCTGGAGGCACTGACCGATAATCTCAAAGAGCTGGTCGACTCAGGTGAGTTGACAACTGTAAAGGGAATCGGCGACTCGATTGCAGGTGTCATTGCCGACCTGCTGGAGACCGGGACCACAGCGCGCCGCGAGGAGCTGCTGGAGGCGATCCCCCCGGGCGTCCGGGAGATGCTCTCCATCGGCGGGCTGGGGCCGAAGAAGATCCGCTCCATCTGGAAGGACATGGGGATCGAGGACATCGATTCCCTGGCGCAGGCCTGTAAGGAAGGGAAGGTTGCCGGCTTCAAGGGATTCGGCGCAAAGTCAGAAGCGAAGATTCTCGAGGGGATCGATTACCTGCAGTCTGTAGACGGCATCTTTCTAAGGGTGGAATGCGAAAAGACAGCCGGGGAGCTGGTTGCCTACCTTGGCGCCTGCAAGGCCGTTGAGAGGGTGGAGCTGGCCGGAAGCTGGCGCCGGGCGAAGGAGGTCATGAAGGACCTTGACCTGGTCGTCGCTACCTCCGAACCACCGGCTGTGGTTGAGCACATTTGCTCCTGGGCCGGGCTCGATACGGTTGTCGCCCGGGGAGAGTCCAAGACCAGTATTCGATGTTCGAATGGACTCGGTGTGGATTTCAGGATTGTGGAAGAGGCACAGTTCCCCTTTGCCCTCTGCCACTTTACAGGTTCGAAGGAGCACAATACCGCGTTGCGCGGACTGGCCAGGAAGCTTGGTCTGAAGCTCAACGAGTACGGGCTCTTCCGCGGGGATGAGCTGATCGAGTGTGCGGGGGAAGAAGAGATCCATCGTGCCCTGGGGCTCGATTATATCCCGGCGGAGCTGAGAGAGAATTTCGGTGAGGTGGAGCAGGCGTCCGATTCCAGCCTGCCGCAGCTGGTTGAAGAATCTGACATCAGGGGCCTCGTTCACCTGCACACCAGCAAGCAGGATGGAGGCAGTGATGGCAAGGCCGGCATCGAGGAGATGGCGCAGGCGGCGCTCGGCAGGGGGCTCTCCTACATGGGGGTTACCGATCACAGCAAGACAGCCTCCTATGCAGGAGGACTGACCGTGGCGCAGGTGCTGGCCCAGCACCGGAAGATCGACAGCCTCAACTCGTCGATGAAGGATTTTCGAATTTTCAAAGGGATCGAGTCCGACATCCTTCCAGATGGCTCCCTCGACTACGATGACGATGTGCTGGAACAGTTTGATTTTGTGATCGCCTCGCTCCATTCGGCCTTCAACCAGCCCATCGACCAGATGACCGACAGGGCGATGGGTGCCTCGAAGGACGGGTACACTCCGCTCAGGGGCTCGCCTTCGTCAAGGAGCTGGTGGAATCCATGCACGGACGTGTAGGGGTCGAGAGCGAGGTCGGAAAGGGAAGCACGTTCTGGTGTGAGTTTCCTATTGCAGCCATCGTTGAGCGTCACCCCGACTGGGAGAGTACCGAAGAATTCGAGGTCAAGAAGTG
>CAJWZY010000010.1 GCA_913050545.1 uncultured bacterium
CTTCATGGTCTGCTCCGCAATCGTATGTTCGCTGTCAGCGGGAATTTAAAAGACTCCGCATTCTATGAAAGGGTTCCGGATGGGTCAATACAGGCGGCTGTGGTGACCTGCGGCTGTAACAGGACCGCGCGACCCCTGTCTTTCGAGGCTGGACAATCGCCCTCGCGGTTTTACAATGGGTAATCCAAGGAAGCCGGCGGCTGTGATTATCAGCCGGGCAGGTTTTTTAGGCTCATAATTTTTCTTCATGGGGAAGAACCGGGAATGTCTCTCAATAGAAATTCGATCATCACGGCGGCTCTGATACTTGTTTTAACTGGTTCCCTGCGGGCGAATGACCGAATCGGGGAAGCCATCGATGCGGGCACCGATTACCTTCTTGGCCAGGTAAAAGGCAAGCAGGTAGGCACCCGGGCCGAGGGCCAGGTTGCCCTCGAGACCTATGCCCTGGTTGTCTCGGGTATCAGCGTCAACCACCCGGTGGTAAGGAGGAATTTTGATTACCTCTTCGGCCGCCTCTCCAAGAGCAAGCACACCTATACCCTGGCCTGTTACATCTTCGCTCTCGATGCCGCCATCTCCCAGATTGAGCAGGATCTCCTGATCCTCGCACCGGCCAAGGTGCAGGTGATGTTCAAGGATGACCCGCGCATCGGCAAGCTCTACCGGCCGCACCTGAAAAAGGCGGTCGATAACCTCGCTTCTATTCAGATGGCCGGAGGCGGAGGCTGGAGCTATGGCCCCTCCAAGGACAGGTTTGACAATTCCAACGTGCAGTTTGCGGTGCTGGGCCTTGGAGTCGGGGTCAAGCGGAACATCCCGATCAACAGAAAGGTCTGGCTGAAGATCCTGGACCACTTCGTCCTCGGCCAGCAGGAAAAAGGCCCCGAGGTCGAGGAGCGGGTCACGATGATGAAGCCGTCGGATATCGACGCGTGGAATTCAAAGGTCAAGTTGATCGATGGGGACAAGAAGGAGCCTGAACCCGCAGCCAAAAAGGGTGCCAGGCCCAAGAAGAGCGACAAGGGCCGCACCACGGTCGTTGTGACGCCGGAGAATCCCGAGGTGGGTCTCGAAGGTATCAAGGTCTATTCAAGGGGGTTTGATTACACCAATAAAGGTGGCGCCACCTGGAATATGACCTGCGCAGGGCTGTCATCCCTGATTCTCGCTCGCGAGGTCCTGGAGAAGAGAGTTCCCAAGCAGCAGCTCAATGCCTTGAACAAGGCGGTGCGCGATGGCTACGGCTACCTGATGACCCACTGGAAGCCGACCGGGAGCTACTACGGAATGTACAGCCTGGAGAAGGTCGGAGACCTTGGCGATATCAAGCTCTTCAACAAGCACGACTGGTTTGAAGAAATGTCGGGCCATCTCATCGGCCAGCAAAGGGCAGATGGGAGCTGGGTCAGTTCCCATGGTCACGGCGAAAATGGAGAGCCCCGTATTGCCTCTTCCTTCGCCCTGCTGATCCTCAACCGGGCCAGCTCGCTGATCACCAAGAATCCCAACAGCCGTATTATTGTTTCGGGTAAGAGCAATCCAGGTGAGAGCGGTGCCAGGGACTGGGTCTTTATTCCCGAGCTTGATAAGACGGTTCACTATCCCACCCTGATGCGCCACATCCGCATGCGTCCCAATGTCAAGTTGATCAAGTTCCTCGAGAACATCGTCGAAAACTATCCCCAGGAGTTCCGGGGTGAGCTCATTCCGGATATGGCCAGTGTACGCGACTCGATCAGGAGCAAGTCGGTTCGAACGGTTATCGACTCCCATCTCGAGCAGATCACCGGGTACGAATACAAGGAATGGAAGGATTACCTGAAATGGCATCGCAGGTGGGAGAGGGTCATGGCGATCGGTGTCTCCAAGAAGAAGGAAAACGTACAGGACCTGCTGAACTATTACGCCAGCACGAAGAAGAGCGTGACGCTGAAGAAGGCGGTCATGTGGGCCCTGGTCCAGTGCCAGTCCAAAGAGGCCCTGCCACTTCTGCTCGCCGACCTCGACAGCTCTCATGAGACCGTTCGCCGGTCGGCCTACGGTTTCATCAAGGCCTACTTCATCAACTTCCCGCCGTCCTTCAATGCGGCGGCCGCAGAGGCAACGAGAAAGGCCCAGGCTGAGAAGGTGCGCGTCTGGTGCAGTGCCGAGATGGCCAGACAGAAAGCCAGGGGATAGCAATCCCCCTGAAACCTGGGACAGGCTCTGTGAGACGCTGGATCATCATCGCTAACCTGGTCGGCCTGGTACTTCTCGGGCTGCTGTTCGGCTTAGCCGTTCTCCTGGAGGACGAGCGCGAGGTGGACCAGGTGGGGCTCGGGGCGGTGACGGCAAGTCACCAGGAGGATCTGCTTGCCGCCAGCGGGCCGCTATTGAATTACGAAGACCCCTACCTGCGCGGACGTGGAGACTGGTTTCGTGCGCGCTATGCAGGCCTGCGCCAGGAGCTGGAGAAGCTGGAGATTCCTGACGAGGGGCTTTACGAAACCAGGGTTCTGCGTTCAGCAGTGACAGAGGGCCCCTGGTTGGCGAATCTCTCGCAAGAGGACCAGGAGCGCCGCAAGGTAGCCGAGGGCCAGGTCGTCGAAGCGCAGGCCGTCTTCACCCTGCCGGGTATTAAGCCTCTCGACGCCCTTTCTTTCCTGATCTGTTCAGATTTCAAAGCGCAGATCCCAAGTGATGCAATGGACCACATCGGCCAGGTGTTTCCGGGGTCTCGGAGCTCCGCGGAGCTCGAGAATTCCTGCCTCGATGAGCCGCCTGAGCTGAAACCCAACCAGGTTCTGACCCATGAAGTCTGGAAACCTGCCCTGCTTCGAAAGGGCACCGATATCTGGTTTATCAACGAGCTGCGGCGGGAAGGAGACTGCATGTTTTTTATTTACCGCCTGGTGAAGTCCTGCCAGCCTTCGGATTCATATAACCAGGTTCGCCTTGCCACGGGTCAGTACGCAGTCGTGCCCACGGAGTCGGGCTGCGCTGTTCTTCTCAAGAGCTATTACAACGGCCAGGCGATTCCCGGGGGGTTTGATTTCGTGGTGAGGAGCCGCACCAACTCCTTTTACAAGGGGATCGCGAAATTCCTGGCAGAGAAGATTCCTGCCTGGCAGCCATCGGAGTCCGCCAGGGAATGGATCAAGGGTATCGGGATAGAGGACTAACGTCCTGAGCGCCGGATGGTGGTCCCGCCGAAGGAGTTGACAGTTCTCGACCGCCCTGTACTCGCAGTGGACACCGCCCGCCTTGTGACGCTTTCCTGCTCATGCAGTGGGGGGATATAGATGAGCAGCTGGTTGGTTACAGCATGGGGAACGATTCGCACACCGGGTCCGTAGCGGCTTTCAAGAAGAGGCCGCAGCGTCTGGGCGAGATCTTCTGCGCGCAGCCAACGGCAGGGGTAGATCAGCGTACGGTTGACCCTGATGGCGTAATCACCCCGCTTGAGGCGCTGACGCTCCAGCTCTTCGAGCTCACCATGGGATCTGCCGGCAGTGCCCTCCAGGCCGGTAACCTTCTCATCAAAGTTCTCATCGAGGCCGGCCTCCTGGAGACGTCCTTCGATGGATTCACAGCCACTGAAAGAGATTCCCGCAAGGAGGAGGGAGCTGAGGGATAGATAGCGGAAGGTGGTGAACATTTTATTAGTCGTTAAGGGGAGTCCTGTTGAAGCATCTATCCTACCTTTCCCCGTCTTTGCCGCCCCGGTATTTTTTGAAGATCAGCAATTCCACCACGAGGGCCAGGAGAATCAGGGCTCCCGCTGCTGCCAGGGCGACAGCCGGCCAGTCCGGGAGGGCCCAGGCGGCAGCCCCGCAGACCAGGGGGCCCGACATCAGTCCGAGCGAGAGTATGGCCTCGTGCAGGCCGCTGTTCCTGCCCGCCTTCGAAGAGGCGGCAAGACCGTAGTAGAAGCTCAGCGAGTAGGACATGGAGCAGAATATTCCGAGCAGGGGCAGGAGGATGAAATAGTGGGACAGGCTGTCTGCGCCGCTCAGCACAAGAAGCGAAGCGGCAGCCAGGAGCTGGATGAGAAAAAGCCAGGCCGGGGAATAATTCCAGCCCTTGAGCCTGCGCAGGGTGAAGAACCCCCCGAACCTGGCCAGGTTGAGGCTGAGAGCCAGCAGGCCAACCATTCCCAGGTCGATTCCCAGGTGCTTTTCGCCCAGGTAGGGAAGCTGGTTGGTGATTCCGTTGATGGCGAAGTATGCCGAGAAATTTGCCACCCATGCCACCAGCAGCAGGTGGGCGCCGCCGGTGCCAACCTCGATGGCCTCCTCGCTGTCGGTTTCGGGGCGCGGCTTTATTCGAAGTGGTGGCAGCAGAAAAATGAGGGCCAGCCCGGAGAGGACCACCAGGAGAAGGGTTCCTGCCTCGAAGCTGAGCCAGCTATAGAGCTCGGGGCCGCCGTAACTTCCCAGGCAGATGCCCAGGGCCCAGACGCAATTGAAGGTTCCCGCGGTTTTCCAGAGGTTCCCTGGATTGCTGGTCTCTCCCATCTCGCGCTCCAGCGGAGCCCAGTAGAAGCCCAGGCCAACCCCGAGAATCGGGGCCGCGAGGTAGAGGTCTCCGAGACTGTCGCTGAAATAGATGACCGGAAGGGCAACCAGCGAGACGATTGCCGCTCCAGGCAGGTAGAGCGCACGGGAGCCGAAACGGTCACTCAGGCGCCCTGTGAGTATGCAGACAATCGTATAGGTTGCCTGGATGATGGTGCCGATCAGGCCCAGCTCGAGGGGGTCTGCTTCGAAACTCTTCAACGCCCGCATCGGCAGGAGCAGATTGGCGCCATAGGCCGCGGCGTCCATGCAGAAGGCGGCAGCGTAAATTCGCAGGCGGGCTGTGGACATGAACTCAGGAGGCCTCTTTGAAAGCCGGTTTCACCAGATCTTCGTTTTCAATTCCCCGTTCACCTTGAAGATGCGGCCGCCGAGGCTGATCCTGCCCGGCTCCATACCCTGGTAGATTCGAACCTGCTCAGCCCTGAGGTACATTTTGCCCTCAAGCGAACGGACAGTGAAGAAGGCGGGCTGGTCGTAGACGAGGCCGTCGACTTCCAGGGCGCAGAAGGCGAGAAAGAAGGGGTGGCGAATATAGAAACCGTAGGGGGGCAGCACGACCTTCGCCACCTCGTCGCGCCAGGGCTTCTTACCGAAGTTCACCAGGACGCGCAGGTCTGCGCTGAAGAAGCTTTCCTGGACGGATCCATCGGGTGTCAGGAACCGGTGGCTGGTAAGCCGGTTGCGTGCGCAGAGGGGGGCCAGCCAGGAGGCGACCTCGTAGGTGTTCTTGATGAAGATATCGTGCGGCGTCAGCATCCTGCCCTGGCTCCAGCCGCCTTCGCGCGCGAAGAGCGATGATGGGTTCTGTGCTGACCCCGGCGAAGGAGTCTCTTCGGGCTTCTCGAAATAAAGTCCAGGGGGGAGCTGGTAGACAGGTGCCTGGCCGTAGAGCAGGTAGCTGAGGAAGCCGGCTGCATCCGCCGGGCCCAGCGCCTGTTTGTGGCTGCCGCTGAGCCGGGCGTTGTGGCCGAAGGTTGCAGGAAGCAATGGAAACAGGTTTGTAGAGGAGGGCTCGGCAAGCTTTGAATGCAGGGCCGTGGAACCAAGGGCAGCGATGCGAAAATCTTCGGGAAGGGCGGGGGTTATTCCTGCAAGGCCGAAGATCGTGTCGACGTCCTGTAGAAGAGCCGCCCGGTTTTCAAGCAGCTGCGCCCAGTCTGTCGTTGCGGAGTTTGCCGTGGAGGCCTCCTGGATGACCAGGAGCTGGGGGTCGAAAATCGACTTCAGGTTGTGGAGGCTCTCCCTGGCCCTGGCCGTACCGACTGCCGCCTGCCAGGAGGACTCGCGGTCGAAGCCGCTCTCGATCGGGGCCTTGTAGAGCTGTTCGAGATCAATCGAGAGTCCGAAGAGATGACCCCGCGACCGGATCTGCCTTGCTGCCAGGGCAAGCGCCTCGTTGCCGCCGCACTCCTGCGCTGCGTTCCATTCGGAAAGATCGCCGCCGGCTCCATTTCCTGTTGCCAGCCAGTCGCCGGCGACGATGGCGGCGCGCTCGATACCGAGAACTTCCTTCCAATGCCGGGAAATCGCTGCCAGCTGCTTGAAGTCGTAACGTATCTCGCGTCCGGCAAGGGGGGAGCTGGCCTCGGCTGTCATGGAGGGACGCCACATGGCCGCTCCGATGAAGGATCTCAGGCTTTCCTCCTTGGAGGTTTTGTAGCGCAGGGAGGGGATCTTTTTCCTGCTGTTGACCCAGCCGCCGTAGACACGGGCAGTCTCCAGGATCTCCATGTTGATCTCTGTGGGGACCAGGAACAGTAGCTCAGCGCTGTGGGCACTGAAATCTACCGAGGTGAAGATTCCGCGCTTGCCGGGGAAGGTGTCCCCTTCGACAGCCTCTCTCTCGATGGTGATCGCGGTTTCGGGGTCTTTCCAGCACAGCGCCAGTGGTCCACCGAGCCGGGTGAGTCCGAGGACCGGAAGGGAGTACCCGTTTTCGGCCGCGGCTGCGGGAAGGTCCTGGAAACGGTCGAGCTTCAATTGGAGGGGAGCTGCGTTTGCCGCAGGGTAGAGCTCTCCGACTCCGCGGGGCACGAGGACTTCGCCTGCATCGGAGTCACTCACCCAGAGGGCCCGGTCAAGGAGGCGGATCCCCGACACCTGCTCCCTGCTCTCTTCAGGAATGTCAAAAAGGAGAGAGAGGATGTTCCTGCCCTTGATGATTCTCCACTCGATCCAGACGGGCGGGATCTTACCGATGCTGGAGGCTGCCCGGAACCTGATTCGCTCGGAGTTGGAGGTCAGCTCCTCGACCTTGTCGACAGGGACAAGCTGGCCGTTACTTAGCCGCAGGGAGCAGAAACCCTTGCGGCCCCAGGACGAGTAGTACTCGCTGTTGGAGCGGCGTATGCTGAGCACGAAGCTCGAGTTGTGGCGATCCATGTGGAGACGGAAAGATGAGCCTTCAAGCGCCAGGGGCTCGAAGACCCAGCTGGAGAGCGCCTGGCGACGCTTCTGGATTTCCGCGTCGACCTTTTTCTCCTCGTCGTCCTGGCCATATCCGTGGCCTGCCACAGCAATGCTGAGGGTCGCGATAATAAACAGGCGCAGCGCGGGCGATACCTTCCTCGGGGTGCGGGAGCGGGAGTGGATCATCATCGTTGTTTCTTTCCGGTCATTTCTCCCGGATGGTACACCCGTTTACTGTTTTTCTCGATCTCTTCACGGGTAAAGAGGGCGGGCTTGAACTTTTTCTGTGCGTAGAGCTTTGCCTGGTCGAAGTAATGCAAGGAGGCGGGGTCGGCGTTCTGTCCGAAGACCAGGATGGATCGCGCCCGCGTAGCGGGCCCGAAGCTGACCGCGCTGACATAGGAGTGCCCTGCCACTCCGTAGCGTTTCTTTTGCCCCTCCTCGCGCCGGGCATAGAAGTTAAATACCATTCCCAGCCAGCCTGGGCCGCCGGCTATCGGCAGGCTGGGTTCTGAGTCACTGAATTTTATGCTGCTGCCGGGGGGGACCCGCTGCAGACGGTTGATCTCACCCCAGGGTACGTGCCAGGTGCCGAAATACCACCGCAGCCCGGTTACGGCTTTGTGCAGGTTTCGCAGGGCTCCTCGAGGATCTTTTCGGGGGTCGAGCTTGAATTTCCCGAGCTCCGCCCAGATCGCGAACAAGGTCATGGCGGTTGAATCAATACGGGCTACCCGGTCCCAGTTTCTCAATTCAGCCACAGGCGCCTCCAGCCGTTTCGCCCTTCTCTTCTCAGTGCGGCGAATTCCTTCCCATGCTCGAACGATCCCCGGAATGGCCTCCTCTGCAAGGAGCACGGTCGTGTCAAAGGCGGCCTCGCAGAGAGAGTCCAGGGAGAAGCTGTCCGGTTGAGAGAGAAGTCGTCTCGATATCTTTCCCCTGGGGTTGTCTTTCTCCGTCACCATATAGGACGGAAATTTTTCCGGTAGCGGGTTGTCCCCATTGGTGGTTTTAAAGGGTGTCTGGTTACAGTTCTGGAGGAAACCCCCGGGTGGGTTGAGCAGCTGGGGGAGCTCCTCGATGGGATGGTATCCCTTCCACTCGGTGCGGGGGTCGCTGCCGTCGACCGGCTCGCTCCAGTTGAATCCAGCTGCCCTGCGGGGGACTGCTGCATTGTAGAGGTAGAAGATGTTCCCTTCCCGGTCAGCGTACATCACGTTGAACATCGGGATGGCAAGGCGGGAGACGGCCTTTCTGAATTCTGCCATGGAGCTCGACCGGCTCATTGCGTACCACTGGGCAATCTGGCCGCCCTCCTCAAAACGGGCGAGCCGGAGGGTGGTGGGTTTTCCCCCGCGGCTTCCGACGATGGGGCCATGGTGTGTTTTGCGAAACAGGAAGCGCCGTGTCCGCATGCCCCCGGGGGTATCGACCTTGAGCTCTTCGCTCCACTCCCTTGCCTTGCGGTAGCCCTTACCCCAGCGGTATTCAAGGGGCTTGCCAGGCCGATCGAAGGTCTCAACATACAGGTCAGCGATGTCCGGGTAGTTTACTGTATGGCTCCACCCGAGCTTCTCGTTGTGTCCGAGAGTCGGCATCAGTGATCCGAAAAAGGAGGCGCCGGAGATGTTCAGGCCCTCTTCGCTGTGCAGGTGGGCTTCGTAGAACTGTCCGGCGCCGAAGAAGGGCTGGTGGGGGTTGATGAAGAGCAGTGCGTGGCCCGTGGTACTCCTCGAGGGGGCAAGCGCCCACATATTCGAGCCCTGGCTGTTCTCAGGTGGAAGCTCCTGCAGGGCGCCCTGTGCATCCCGTCCCCGCACCCCGGCCTTGCGCAGCACGAACTGCACGTAGAGCCCGTAGCGGCAGAAGGCAAAAACGTGCCAGGGCTCGAAGCGTTTCAGCAGCCGGGGTTTGATGCCGGGATTCTTCTCGAGGAAGTAATTGAGCCCCCCGGCGAAGGCATCACAGAGCTTGCGAAGGGAGGGGGAGGAGCGCTCGTATTCCTCGATGGAGAGTCTCCTGATTTCCAGTGCTCGCACAAGGATGTCCTCCGGGAGGGACTTTTCCCCATGTACCTCGGCTCCCCGGCCGGTGGCCAGGATGAAGTTTTCCTCTACCTGCCAGAAGTTATCCTCGGCCTGTGCATAGAGGTGCCCGAATACAACGCTCGAGTCAGTCGGTCCGAAGATATGGGGTACTCCCCAGGGGTCGCGGTAGATGGTGACGGAGCGGGCAACTTGTTCCCATCTCGAGGAGGTGTCTTCCTGCGCATGCAGGACAGCTCCCTGGCAGAGGCAGGCAAGCAGGACGATTGCCGGCAGGAGCGTCCAGTGGGTTCCTGGAACCCGCCAGCGCCCTCTTTTGCTTTCCTGGTGCGGGCTCATTCAGGAGCCTGCGGCTTCACGAAGAGTATTGAGCGCCGCCCTGGCGACGGTCATCGGGTCGGGTTTGTAGTCGAAAGGCTCTGTCGATACCCACCCCTGGTAGCCGCTCTCCCTGAGGGCGGAGAGAATCGGTTCGAACTCTGTCTCTCCCATCCCGGGGCCCTTGCCATCGGGCTGGTTGGCGTGGAAGTGGCCGGCCGCTTTACCGTGCCGCAGGATCGTTCCCTCGATCCCTTCCGGCATCGAGCTCATCGCCTTGCAGTCGAGCATGTAGCCAATGCCGGGGGAGTCGATGGCATCTCGCAGCTCGAGCGCTTGCTCGATGGTCTGGATGAAGTTCGTTTCCATTGGGCTGAGGGCCTCGAGGAGAAGCTGGACGCCGAGGTCCTCACAGGTTCTGCCGGCTTCCCGAAGCACCCCGGCAGCTCGCTCGAATCCCTCGCGCGGGTCATCTCCCTCGGCGAGATTCCTCTGCTTGGGGGAGCCGAAGATCATGACCTTCCCGCCGAGATCGCTGCAGAATTGAGCCAGTGCCTGGAGGTAGGAGGTGGTTGCCTTGCGGACGGAAGAGTCTTCAGTGGTCAGGTGCAGGCCTGGTGGTGAGACCAGGAGCCAGTGCAGGCCGACGATCTCAAGCCCTGCATCCGCAGCCTGCTGCCGCAGCAGCGCGCGCTCTACGGAGCCGACATCCTCGACTGACTCACCTGCGTTGAAGGGGGCGATCTCGATGCCATCGAAGCCGGCCTCGGCGATCGAGGCGATCGTTTCATCGAGGGGAGAGCTGAAGACTTCACTGCAGAGTGCGTATTTGAAGGCCATATCCTGGGAAAGCTCCGTAAATCTGCCAGCGTACTCAAAGCAGGCAACGTATTCGTTCCTGCACCACAAAGTGGTTTAGCGGGTATTGTAGGGTCCGGCAGGGTAAAGGGGAATGGCGAAGGAATAAACCCGGTCCTATACTGCCTGTTTCCTCAAATTGTCCATTGGATTCGGTTCAAAATGACTTCCGCCTCTTCATCTCCGGAAGACGCCTCCGGCCACGCGGGCGAGCATGGTCTTGACCCCGATGCGCCGACCCAGGCGCTTTCTTACCACAGCAACCTGGGCCAGGAGGTGGTGCCGGCTACCGTAGAGGTTCCTGCGGAGGAGATGAACTGGAATGCCCGCTATAAGCTCCTGAGGAAGCTGGGCAGCGGAGCGCAGGGAGTCGTCTATCTCGCCCTGCGGGAGGGGGTGGATGGTTATTCGACAAGGGTTGCCCTCAAGCTGTATTCCCGTGACCAGTCGGTTTCGGAGCCGGCGCATGTCACCGAGATGCAGCGCATTGCGCACCAGGGTCAGAAGATCAGCGAGATCCAGCATGACAACCTGGTGAACATTCGTGATTTTGTCGCGCTGGGGGATACCCGGGTCATGGTCATGGAGTGGATCGATGGACTGGACCTGCGGGAGCTACTCAGCCTCAAGCTCTACAAGGCGTCCCGGGAGATGGTCTCGCGTGAAGATTGGGACCGCCTGAACGACATTCTGGTTACGCCCGGGGAGGATCACTGCATCCTGAGGCCTGCGGCTGCCGTAGATATTCTGCGCGGATGTCTCGCCGGGCTGTCTTCGCTTCACCATCATGAGATCATCCACAGTGACCTGAAGCCCGCCAACATCATGATCAAGCGTACGGGCACCAAGAAGCTGATCGATATGGACTCTTCCTGCGACCGCCAGGTGAACCTCCAGGCAGAGGTGCGCGGTACACCCTATTACATGGCTCCGGAGTTGATTCGGGACAGGGAGGTACGCTACCGTTCGGATATCGCCAGCCTCGGCTATGTGTTGATCGAGATGCTGACCGGTAAACTGCTGTTTAAGGACTGCAATACTCTCGATCAGCTTCTGGAAAAGAAGCTGCATTTGCCGGAGGAACTGCCGGGCCTGGCGAGGTCAGTTCCCCGGTATGAGAATCTTGACCTTCGTCTTGATCTTCTCGAGCTTTGCACCAAGATGATTGCGATTGATCCAAAGGAACGTTTCCCCGATGCCGAGGCAGCAGATCTTGGCAAGCTCGGCGCTGCGAGTTTTCACCGTCAGCTGGTCAAGCACAACCTGTCGGCTGAATACTCCAGGGATCTTGGCTGGTGGATCGATCTCGTTCACCCGTTCAGGGCCGAGTAGTTTTTGTAAAAACGGTTCAGGGCTGGCGTTCAGGGCTATAGAATAGAGGGCTCACCTTCCGGGGGCGACGGAAGGTTTGTGCTTGAGCTGGTTCTTTTTCTCCAGCTTGCCGAATCCACTTCTTTAGGAGTTTGCAATGCCCTCCCCCCTGTTTCTGCGGGTCTTTGTTTTCCTGGCCGGGTTTTGCGCTCTTGCCTCTGTTGAGGCGCGTGGTTTCCGGGTCGGGCAGATCCCCAACGGCTTCGAGATAGGGTGTACTACCTGCCATGAAGGCTTTGGAGGTGGGCCGCGCACTCCCTTTGGAAGGGATGTTAACAGGTCGCTGGTCAACGGAGATGTGGATTGGCAGGCCATCTGCGACCTCGATTCCGATGGTGATGGGTTTACCAATGGCGAAGAGCTGGGAGACCCCGATTGTGGCTGGTCCGAAGGCGATCCATCTCCATCCGATGATTTTCCGAGCAATCCGGGTGAGGCTGATTCATTTCCCGCTGCGGATGTCGCCGTCACCATCGAGGGCCCGGAGTCAGCAGAAGCCGGGGAGAGCATCTCCTACACGGTGGCGGCTTTCAACCTGGGGGCGCGAAATGCTTCAGAGGTAAGGATCGACCTGCTGCTTCCGGAAGGAATGACAGGAGTGATTCCCGGAGACGAGTGCGGAGTGAATCCGCAGGGGGTTTCCTGTTTCCTGATTGAAGACCTGCGGCCCAATTTCGGTTCGAACCTGTTTTTCGCAGTCCAGGTCAGTGCCGAGGCTGATCCGGGAACCTATGTTGTCCAGGCGAGGGTGCGGACAGCGAGTCCCGAGACCGATGATGGAAACAACCTCGTGAGCATCGAGACGGAGGTGGCCGCCTCTGCCAGGCCGTCCTTCAAGCGAGGTGATGCTAACGATGATGGAGACCTCGGAATCTCCGACAGCCTGAGATTGTTCAACGCCCTCTTTCTTGGCGGCGAGATGCCCGGGTGCCGGGAGGCAGGCGATTCCAATAATGATGGGTCAGTTGATATAACCGACGGAATCTTCGTCCTGCAGTATCTTTTTATTGGTGGCCAGGCGCCGCCTGCGCCCGGAGCTGTGAGCTGCGGGACCGATCCTGATCCGAAGGGGAGTCCGGCCGATGATGGATGTGAACTCTACACCAGCTGCGATTGATCCCCATGGCTGTCAGCTTCCCTTGAAGACGCTCGGGGAAATCAGGTGACCCTGCCGGAAAACTCCTCCATACTTGGGGGTCAGGGAGGGATTGAGATGTTGCCAGCTACCTGTTGGAGGTGGGTCGGCCGTATCGTTTGTATTTCCTGCCTGCTGCCGGCATGCGTGGCATCCTGGCAGCAGGAGAGAGTATGGGCCCAGGAATACGCACGGCCGGTACGCGTCGGTACAATTAGTGATGCGAGGGTCGATGAGATCTCCGGGATGGTCCCCATCACCGGGCGCCCGGACTATTTCTGGATCCACAACGATTCCAAGGATGCCGCTCGCCTGTTCGCAGTTCGCAAGGATGGCGGGCTGGTGGCCGAGGTCGAGCTGCCCGGCGCCAGCAATATCGATTACGAGGACATCGCCACCGGTCCGGGTTCTGATCCGGATCGTACCTATCTCTTCATTGCAGATACCGGTAACAACGCACTCAACCGCACCGAGCTGGTGATCTGGCGACTTCCCGAGCCACGGCTGGTTTCCACTAACCTGGGGCAGCGACTGGTTGCAGAGAGATCGGAGGCTATTCGCTTCCGCTACCCGCTGGGAACTTCCAACAACGAGGCCCTGATCGTTCATCCTCTCACCGGGGTGATCTATATCATCACCAAGGTGTCGGGCCCGGCAGTTGTATACCGCTTCCCGAGCAGTATTCCAGGAGGACCGGTCCAGACTCTCGTGAGGGTTACGAGCATGAATATCGGTGGCCTGGTTACGGCGGCCGATCTCACCGAAGATGGCCGGCGAATGCTGGTTCGGACCTTTCCGGCTGTCCAGGAGTACCGTCTTCCTGAAGGCGCTCCATTTGAATCGATCTTCTCCCGGCCGCGGATTATCCTTCCCAACGCTGGTGCAGCCGAGCCCAAGAGTGAGTCGATCTGTTTTGATCTTGAAGACAGGGATTTTTTCACCAGCAACGAGGGCAACCCGGCCCCGATCCACCAGACCAGCCTCCTCGAGCAGCAGCCCTTCTGTGTGGCGCAGGGAAATGCGCTCGCCCGCCGCCTTTTTACACGCGGCGATCTTGTCGAGGGGCCAGCGGGCAGCGCTGCAAAGGTGAATTTGAATGATGTGCTCTTCCTGTTACGCGGGCTTCGTGACGAGGTGGTCTTTTCATGTCCCGATGCGGCGGATTTCGATGACAACGGAGTTCTCGACCCCTGGGATTTCAACCGCATGGGAGAGGCCATCGTTGCGGGTACAGTGCCGCCGGCCCCGTATCGCCTGCCCAGCTGGGACCCCACCTTCGATGAGTTGCCCTGTGACCTGCCGGGCGCTTCGACCCTTATTCCGGCTGGGTCTCCCTGGGATTACTGGTATTCCGAGGAGGGCCCGGGAGCAGACTGGCACCAGGGCTTTTTCGATGCAGGGGGGTGGGCCGAGGGTGTGCCGGGGATCGGGTTCGGTTCAACCACTCTTGCCACCCAGCTCGCGATGCTTGCGGTCAACAAGAGGATCCTTTACGCCCGCCACGCCTTTGATATTGCCGACCCGGCGTCCGGCCGGTCCCTGTTGCTGAGGATTGATTACAACGATGGCTTTATCGCCTACATCAATGGCATCGAGGTTGCTCGCCGGGGGCTGGGAGATCCAGGCTACGTAGTCCCTTCCTCTGCCTATGCGAGGTTCCACCGTGGTGGCCTGCCGGAGGATGTATTTCTCTGTCGGGAATCGCTGGTTGAAGGGGAGAACATCCTGGGGCTCGAGATCTACAACCGTTCCCGCCTGGACAGATCCTTGTTTTTTAATGCAGAGCTGATGGAGGTGGATGACGGCGAGGTGGCGGCACCGGTGGTTGAAAGCATCGATGCCCAGGCCACCGTCTGGCTTGACCTGCAGCCCCGCCCCATCCTGGAAGGGGAAGGCGCCCTGGATATTTATTCTCGCAGCGAAGCGCCGGTCAGTGCCGGGAGCATCGCCCTGGATTACGATCCCGGCCACCTGGCCTTCAGCGACCCGGTATTTCCGGCTGCGGGAGATATTGACTGGCAGCGGATTTTCATCGATGAGGCGGCAGGAACTATATCCTGTGTGTTCATCTGTGACACCGATGGGCAGGGACAGCTGGAGCTGCCACCTTCGGAGGACCACGCCTTCGCCAGCCTTCGCTACCAGGTACGCGCGCGGCTCCCGGTAAGGACGGCGATTCGGTTTTTGGACCGTGAAGGATCCATGCCACTTGAAAACCGTTTACTGGGGCCCGGGGGAGGAGTGCTCGAGCTGGAGACCACGAACCTGGGCGTGGATATTACCGATACACGGGAGCCGATCATCGTCACCTACGTTACCAACAGGGGAGCCCCGGGGCGCATCTTCTATTTCATAGGGCGCCACGTATCCGATGGGATCAGCTCGGTCCGGGTCTGCGGCCGTGATGCGGAGTTCGAATTGCTCAACGATGGCCAGACCGTCGAGGTCATCGCGCCGGCCTGTGAAACAGAGGGGCCGGCGAGCGTTGAGGTCTGCACCGAGGACGGCTGCGCCTTTGATGAGGACGGCTTCTTCTACACCGAGGCGAGCCCGGTGTGGATTCGGGGTGACTCCAATGGCGATGGGGTCCTCGACATCTCAGATCCGATCCGGCTGCTGGGCCGCCTTTTTCTCGGAGAACCGACAGAGGAGACCTGCCCCCCGGCAGTTGATGTCAACGCTGACGGTGCGCTCGACATCTCAGACCCGATCGTTCTCCTGGGGTTCCTGTTTATGGGCAACATGGTCATCCCGCCACCCAATCCCGGCTCTGAGCAGTTTTGTCCCTGAGAGACCTCCGGGTCGAGGCAGGCGGCTCAGGCCAGCACGCCCGACAGGAGGAAGGTGGCCAGCCCGATGAGGGCACCGAATACGTTGCCCCAGACCACCAGCCAGCCGAGGTGCCTGCGGATTACATCTTCGATGATGTGTTTGACCTGTTCCGGCCCGAGGCTCTCCAGGCGTTTTTCAAGAAGGTGGTCTACCTCGTTGCGGATATCGGAGACCAGGCGCTCTTCGTCGAGCTGGACGCCAAGCTCTGATGGGTTCGCTGAGAAGTTCTCGGCTCTTTCAAGGACCTTTTCCTTCAGTGAACCGGTGAAGGATTCGACAAAGGCGCCGACGATTCCCTGCACCGTGTCCTTGCCCACCAGGCTCAGGAGCCCTCCGAGGGCGGAGCTTTCGAAGATCTTGTCGACCTGCTTATCGAGTAATGGGTCAAGAACCTCGGGGCTTGTCAGCTTGTCCCATTGAGATTCAACGAAGGCTACCGCGGGGTTGCTGTCTTCGGGGCCCTTGAGGTAGCTGAGGAGATCGACCTGCTCTGATTTTTCCCGCAGGAATTCCCGCAGGTTCTCCTCGGTAAAGAACTCATCGAGGATGAGACGTTTTATTTCTTCACGGATCTCCTCAAACCGATGCTGGATCACCCCGGAGCCGACGAGCCCCGGGATCCGGTCAAAGAGCATCTTGACGGCGAGGGCATTGGTGATGCCGCCGCTGAAAGCAAAGAGCCCTATGGTCAGCACCAGCTCCTGGAAGGTGCCGCCGATATCGGCCGCTGCCAGGACGAGTCCTGTGGAAAGCAGGGTTCCGGAAACTATGTTGGAGAGGGTGCCTTTGTTGATCATCGGGTCTCACAGTGTATCAGAGCGCCTGCCGGCTGCAACAAGGCCGGGGTCTCCGGCGGCTCCTTCTTCCTCGCATGGGCGGGCCCGAGCGGGTAAATTCTTCGGCAGTGTCAAGTGGACTGAATTGGTCATCCGGCAGCTCATTTTCCAGGAAGGCTGAGATGCTTCATTATCACAAGTTCTGTTCAGAGGTTCCGGCCCCGGTTCCCGCCCGGCAAACCTACTGTAAGCGCCAGCCCGGCAAGGGCTGGCCCGAGGAGTGTCCGCCGATGAGGGGGGCCAATGCCTTCGGGTGGGATCTCCTCTGTCCTACCGACCTGGAGTTCTCCCGCAAGGATGAGAAGTGGCAGCTCGACACTCCCCTGACCCTGGAGAGCGATTGGAAATACACCGCGGCGGAAGGGGCTGAGAGTACCGCCCTCAGCCAGGCGAATGCCTGGTTCTGGGACCAGGACCAGATGCTGCCTCACGTGATCACACCGGAGGTTTACCCTGAGATAGAAAACCAGGTAAAGGTCTCCACCTTTCTCTTTATGCGTACCGAGAGCAACGAGCAGCTCTATTTTTGTGACATTCCGAATCTTTCGCGGCCTTTCAGGGTTCTGAGCGCCCTGGTGGACACCGACTGGTACCCGGCCTCCTATCCCTGGCATTGTGTTCTCGAGCTGGACCCGGCGCGGGAGAGTATACGGATCTCCAGGGGGGACCCGCTCTGCCGGGTGTTTACGGTTCGACGCGAGCACTACAGTGCTCTCGAGATGTCGGAGGAGGAATTCGATACGTATTTCGACCGCAGCCAGCAATGGCTCGCCAAATACGGCCGGGCCGGCGATGAGGAGTCGCTCGACATTACCCGTACCTATGTCAAGCAGCAGCAGCTGGCAGATTTTACCGTTCACCCCAGGGAATCAGGCCGGCACGCAGAGTCTTGATTATTCCAGTCTAAGTCTATATGGTGGGAGGGTTTCGCCCCACGGGCTTAGCCAGTTGGGCAGCAGGATTACGGTAAATATTCAATACGGGAATTAAATAGGCAGGGAGATCAATGGCTGAGCAGGATCACGGGCTTCAATTCGATCCGGAATATACAAATCTACGTCCATCGCGGCTCTATGAAATAGGCACCTCTCTGGAAGGCGCCAAGATCAGCTCTACAGGCGCGCTGGCAGCCAATTCAGGGGTCAAGACCGGTCGCTCTCCCAAGGACAAGCGGGTTGTCAGAAATGCCGCAAGTGAAGGCGATGTCTGGTGGGGCTCTGTCAATGTCGCCCTGGAGGAAGAGAGTTTTGAGAAGAACCGCGCCGCGGGCCTGGAATACCTTGCAGCCCAGCCCCGTCTCTACGTTGTAGATGGATTTGCCGGATGGGATCCCAAGTATCGCCTCAAGGTGCGGATCATCTGCTCGCAGGCCTATCACGCTCTCTTTATGTACAACATGCTGATCCGCCCCACCGATGCAGAGCTGGCAGATTTTGGCGAGCCTGATTTTACGGTTTTCAACGCCGGTAGCCTGGAGGCCGACACCTCTGTGGAGGGAGTCGATACCGCCACCAACGTCGCACTCAGCTTTGAGCGCAATGAGATGGTCATTCTTGGTACCGAGTATGCCGGGGAAATGAAGAAGGGTGTCTTCACCCTGATGAACTACCTGATGCCCAGGGACGGGGTTCTCTCGATGCACTGCAGTGCCAACGAGGGC
>CAJWZY010000011.1 GCA_913050545.1 uncultured bacterium
TACTCGATCAAATGCAGGAGCGTCTTTGTGAGATGGGGCCTGTGTTTTCACAGAAGCGAAAGAGACCTGGTCGAACCAGGCATTTCCCTTTCCCATGATAAAGCAGGACACCGTAGCGGATGTCACATCCTGCGCCGGCGCAGCGACAACCTGGATAGCAGCGCTGGTATCACCTGCGCTGCTCTGGGGAACCGAGAAACTACGCCCCAGCAGCTTGTCGTCACCATCAAGCCACTCAACCATCAAGCCTGCAAGAAAGCCCCCTTCCCTGGTCACGTATCCCTCTACCAGGTATTGCTGCCCCCCGCTTACTGTAATTTTCTCATTGTTAACGGCCGCATAGATTCCTGAATCAGAAGCTCCCTGGGCCACTAGCCCCAGCGAATGAAAACCTCCACTGGCACCTTTTCCTTCAACTCGCTTGATCCGGACCCCATCGCGCCCGGTCCAGTTAAACACCCCGGACTGGTCGCCTTCCTGCGGAGCGATTTCTTCAAACGACCAATTGCTCACCTGGTTGGCCTCAGGCCTCCTGTCGACTTCCTCTGTATCAAGAAGATCCCTGGCAACCTGCACGCAGAAAAAGGCTCCGAAAACAACAACTGCAACCAGTGCCGCCACGGAGACCAGCTGCCCCAGCGAATCGCCCTGGGTCACCGAGTCAATATCCACGCTGAGCTTCATCGCCCCGGCCACTTCGCCCCGGGGCATCATCTCTTCACGTCGGGCTTGCTGGCTGCTGGCCTTTTCGCTGGATTTCTCCCGCAAGGAGGCGTCAACGATCTTCACATCGAACAGGTGAGAGCCGACCGAGACCCTGCTGCCATCGCCGAGAACCCCGGCCTTCTTTACCTTGCGGTCATCCACCAGCACACCGTTCTTGCTGTCAAGGTCGACAATCGCCAGGAGACCATCCTTGCTGACCAGCTCCGCATGGCACCCGGAGGCACGCTGATCATTCAGCGTAAGATCGCAACCCGAACTTCTTCCAATCGAGAAAGGAAGGCTCTCTACATTTACATCCGGGTTCTCCAGTTCGCCGACAACCTGCTGCAGGCGCACCAGCGCGCCCTCTGCGGGCGGCGCCTCGACCTCAACCTTCCCGGTTTCAGTCGTGGAGGGTGGAACTGCAGGAGCCTCATCGGGGACGACAGTCTCTGCTTTCCCTGCCGGCTCCGGCTCCTCAAGGATAAGATCCTCGTCGGAGTCCCCGGCTGCCGCTTCATCCTGTTCGATCTCATCGAGAAGATCAGCCGGCGAATCTCCGCCGGACGCCACGGGTGAAGGCGGAGGGCTGCCAGCAGCTTCCTCCTGGAACTTACCGAAGAAGAAGGTGGTGGTGCCGATCAGGAACTTGTCGCCCAGTGCCAGCAGGCTTTTCGTAACAGCCTCACCCTTGTAGCGCGTTCCGTTTGAGCTGCCGAGATCTTCAAGCACCGCGCCCTGGGGCGTCTCGGAGACACTGCAGTGCTTCCTCGATGAGCGCACATCATCGACAACTATATCGTTGTCATCTCCGCGCCCGATGGAAACAACGGGGCCCTCGAAGTCCAGCTCCCTGGCCTCCTCCCCTTCCTTCTGTATGAATAACTTAATTGCCATTGCCTGTTTGTCGCCTTGCGGAAGTTTCCTGTGTCTTACCGGCTATCTTACCGGCTATCTTGCCGGCTATCTTACTGGCCGTTTGTTCCCGGCCCCGAATCAAGCTCCCGCTTCAATGCGTACTTCAATATCTTTGCATCCAGGGTCGGCCGTGAGATGCCGAGCACCTCGGCGGTACGGCTCTTCTTCCAGTTGGTATCAACCAGTGCTGAATGGATAACCTGGCTCTCCACATCCTCCACCGTTCGAGCCACGATGTCCTTGAGGGGCTTGCCGTTCAGGGTAACACCGCTCTTGTTGCCGTTGGCCTGAATATTGGGGCTCAGCAGGTGAGAATCAATAACGTCATCACATAGAGCCGAGAGCCGCTCAATCTCGTTTTCAAGTTCACGGATATTGCCCGGCCAGTCGTACTGGTACATCAGCTGGAAAGTGTCCTGGTCGATCGCTTTCTTTTCGTCACCTGAACGGGCCGCGATTCTTTCCAGGAAGAAATCGACCAGCAGGGGAATATCCTCCCTGCGCTCACGCAGGGGGGGCAGGTTGATGGTGATCACGTTGATCCTGTAGAGCAGGTCCTCACGGAACTCCTGCTTGCCAACCATGTCGAAGATGTCCTTGTTGGTGGCGGAGATCACCCGCACATCAACATGGACAACATCCTTGCCACCGACCATGCGGATCTCGCCTTCCTGCAGAACCCTCAACAGCTTGGTCTGCATGTCCGCGGGCATGTCGGCAATCTCGTCGAGAAACAGGGTGCCCTTGTCGGCGACCTCGAACAGGCCCTTCTTGTCGCTGGTGGCCCCGGTGAACGCACCTTTTACATGGCCGAAGAACTCGCTCTCCATGAGGTTCATCGGGATAGCCGCACAATTCTCACTGACGAATTCCTTCTCGCCACGCGGACCGTTGGCGTGAATCGCTGCGGCGACCAGTTCCTTGCCGGTTCCGCTCTCACCGAGAATGAGAACAGGGACGGCTGAATCCGTCACCTTGTCAAGCACCCTGAAGATCTCGAACATTTTCGGGCTGCGGGTAATGATCCTGCTGTAGTCGTATTTGAACTCGGCGGGCTGGTCTTCAGGGATCAGCTTGATGGCCTCCTCCAGCTGCAGGGTTTTCTTCATGACATTCTCTTCGAGCTGGGTGTTGGCCTGCTCGAGTCGTCGCTGCGCCTGCTCGAGATCCTCTGAACGCCGACAGTTCTCAGTAAAGAGATGGGCGTTGCAGATCGCTACGGATGCCTGGTGCGCCACCATCTCCAGCCACCTGAGATGGTTGCCCGTAAAGGCGTTCTCATCAAAACGGTTGTCGAGGTAGATAGCGCCCAGGGCGGAATCTCCACTGGAGACCGGCACACAGAGAACTGACTTGAGGTTGAGCTCCTTGACCGCCTCGATATCGCGCAGGCGCCGGTCATTCATCGCATCATCGGAACTGATCGGTTTCCTGGTGGTAATAGCGTCCTCGGCGATCCCCTTGCAGAACTTCAGCTGCGCATCCTTGACCGCCTCCCCATCCATATTGCGGGCCGCCCTGACCTCCAGCTCATCCTCGTTCACCAGGAGGAAGAACCCACGCTCCGCGCTGGTCACCTCGACCACCGTATCCACAACCAGGGCAAGAAGGTCGTCCAGGACAACCTTGGAATTCAGGTTGCGGTTGATTTCCATGAGCTTGAGAAAGATCTCCCGCTCACTTTTCAACATGCTGAGCTGGTCCTCCTCCTCAAGCCCTTCGAGTGGCTCGAGAAAGTAGTCCGTCGTCAGGTCAATGGTCTCGTCGGCATACTCCTGGGAGATGTGCTCAAAGAAAACCTGGGTCTTGCCGATCTCGATGCAGTCGCCCGGTCTCAATTCCTTGCGAAGAACAAGGACTCCGTTGACCACCGTGCCATTGCGACTCTTGAGGTCAACAATCTCGTAGTCCCCCCCCTCTTTGCGCTCAATCTGGCAGTGCAGGCGGGAGCTGCTGATATCGTCAATCTCAACCGTATTCTCATGCGAACGCCCCAGGGTCGTTATCTTATGCCCAATCTCAAGTACCTTCTGATGACCGTTTTCAGCAACAATCAACTTAGGCCGCCTGCGAACGCTGCCGGCGTTTTTATCCTGTGGTTTACCGCTCATAGCGCGAGAAAGTGAGGGTCAAATGTGATCAGTAATAGGCCCTGCCTGATGGGGGAAATTCTTCCTGGCTGGCAAGGTAATCTGTTGTCCTGCCAGAAGATAAGCCAGCTTTGACAGGAAAGCCTGAATTGTAAAATGATTTTAACACTTCAATGGGCACCACCCAAAGAAAAATAGCCCTTTGAGCCCCTTAGAGAGCCGTTGACGGCAGGAGAAGATCCTGCTGGCCGGCCCCAGCCAGCCTATTGCATCGATGCATAAAGAATGCCGATGATGTCTTCCTGCAGCTTCCTCGCCTGCGACAGGCTTCTTGAGGGGAAGGAATTGCAGAGAATCGAAAAACTCCAGACCTGCTTGTTCTTCTTCACGTATCCCGAAAGAGTTGAAACGCCCCGGATGTAACCTGTTTTGGCAAAAACCTTACCGACCAGGGAGCGCTTGGAGGAAAAGCGCTTCTTCAGGGTTCCATCAACACCCGCAACCGGAAGCGAGCTCCTGAACAGCTCGTAATACTTTTTCGAACGAGCCGCATGTAGAACCGAAACGAACTGACGGGCTGTCACACGGTTATTGTGCGAAAGCCCCGAACCATCGGAGACCACCAGCCCGGTCTTCTTCGCCCCCATCTCATCGAGCAGTTTCCCAATAGCCTTCGCTCCGCCCGCCACGCTGCCCTCTCCAGCGATCTTGTTCCCGACGGTCTTGAGAAGAAGCTCGGCATGAAGATTCATGCTCTCCTTGTTGATAATGGGAATGTCGCGATCAAGCCGTGACCTGTGCTCAAGAAGAACCTTCTCGCTGACAGGCCCGGACTTCTCCGGTGCACTGCCCCCGCCCGGCACTTCCTTCCCACCAATACGGACAACATCCCCGCCAAGCTCGATGCCCTGCTTTTTCAGGACCGCGGCAAAAGTATGGGCGAAAAAAAGAGCCGGATCATCTATGGGGAGATGGCCGCGCCAGGTGCCCGCGGAAGCTCCTATGGTCCCCTTGACAGTTACCTTGTTGCCCTCGACAGAGTTGTTGACCACCACCACCACCTTCTTGCCCGAGACGGTCTTCGGGGCCCCCGATACGCTGACAAAGGAGTTGGCCGGAAAAACCGAGACCCGGGCGGGCTTGCCAATGGCCCCGGGAACGACCCTGATCTCAACACAATTGTCATTCAGGCTGAGAGGGCTGATCTGCGCGCTGAACCATTTACCCCGGTCCTTTGGATTCCACCCATCGAGAAACCTCTCATTGTCAAAGAAGGAATCGTCGGCGACCAGGTTGCCACTGATCTCCCGCAAGCCAAGCTTCTTCAATTTGCCAGCCCAGGCGGTAAAGATCGCCAGGGGGTCATCTTTGTGGAACCGCCCGGAGATGTTGGGATCCCCGCCCCCCCGCACGACCAGGTCGCCGGAAATTTTGCCGCCAACGATCCCCTCGCCCGCCAGAACCCAGGTCGAATACTCATGCCCGGCTCCGAGCAGCTCGAGCCCCGCCACCGTGGTGAGGATTTTCATGTTCGAGGCGGGCTTGAACGGCTTGTCCGCGTTGAGCAACACCAGCGGCGTACCCTTGTGGCTGGTGACGGCAACACCGATCAACCTGGACTTGGCTCCGGACTTCTTGATCTGGTCACGAACCAGCTCCTCGAGGGTCTTGCCTCCTGCCGCGGCAACAGGAACCCATATCGAGGAAACAATGAAAAACAAGCTCACAAAGACAGCCAGGCGCTTCATGGGTTGGGAGTCTAAGGGGATGTGGCTGCCCGTGCAAGGTCTAAGGAGCGCGCCCACACCGACAGCCGCAAACCTGTACGTTTACTTGCCGCCCATCGAGCAGTAAAGTGGAAGCAGCCGGGAGTTCCCGGAGCTCCATCCAGCAGGAGACAGAAAAATGCCCCGGAAAGATTCTTCTGCATCATCCGCCGGTGAGCCACGCCCGACCGGGAAGGATGAGACCCGCAAACGACTCCTTGAAATTGAGCAGGAATTTGCCGAGATCTTCTATGAGTTCATCTCCCTCAGAAGAGCAGCCACCGGGGTCGATGGGAAAACACCGGAAAGTGCTCCACTGACCCTCAAGCTCCATCTCGACAATCCCGCCCTCGCCGGGAATGCAGCGCCGGCCAGCTTCCTGGAAACTCAACTGCGAAGAAAAGCGGAAGAGATCGCCGACCGCTCAGCCGTTTTCCCGACGGGCAAGGTGTATTGCTACTGGTGCAGGAGCTTTGACTGCTCCCACGGCCAACCCGAGACCCCGCGCCAGGCCTTCAGCGGCTACAGCCCCACAGGGCAGCCGGAATGGAACGAGCTCACCAGCATCCTGCTGGATCGCAAGGATCCCCGAATCGACCTCCTCCATCGCTCAAACCCGGCAACACTCACGCTCGTCCAGAGCGGCTACGAGCTTGCTCATGACCAGCTGACAACCTACGGCAAACGCTCCGGTATCTACCAGATCCTCGCCCAGGCAACCGTCGGCTATCTCAGTGGCGGCAAGGATTCCCGCAAGCCGGAGCACCACTACGCTCTCAGCCTGCAGGCAGTACAGGCCGGTGGCGGACGCGGACCGGTCTCCCTCAACATTCTCGGGCGTCTGCCGGATGGAAGAACCGGATTTGAGTCGGTCGAAGAATCCGAGAGCCCACGCCTGCTCGATGCAATTCGCAAGGCCGGCCGCCATCTCGGCGACATCGAGGTGAGCTCGCTTCCCCGGCGCAGGAGAGGACGGGAAAAACAGCGAAGGGTCATGGACGTCCTCCGGCGCCTCTCACGCAACATCGAGCGCATCTACCGCCAGCGCAGCCGCCGAACCCGGCACTCCGAGGTCCGCCACCGCAACAAGGCCCGGCCCACCTCGACAGCCCTGGCCGATGCCTTGGCGGCAAAAGAACAATCCATCTACAGGGACGTGGAGGAAAACACCTGGGTGATACTAGGCCCCCGCAACCGGGTTCATATTTTCAACGATGCGGGATTGCATATCACCAGCCTCAGCTATCCACCCGAAACCATCCGTCACCGAACCACCCGTGGTAAATGGCTGCGTGCAAAACCTGATGCTCTTGAAGAGTTCCGCCGCCGCCTCCAGGACAAGACCCGGAAATAAAGAACCGGTCCACCTCAGCGGGCAAGCATCGGCCGAAGGAACGGATCGAGGTCGGCGCGGGTGTAGCTGCCCTTCCTTCCCACCGCCTCGATTTTCATCGCATAGACAACCGGGAAGTCTCCGCTTGTGGCCGCAAAGGTGGCGATGATGCCGTAGCCCCTGACAGCCTTGCCGTCTTCATCCCGTTGCCTGGAGTTGTAGTTGTAGGAGACAAAGCGCAGGCGGGATTCGCCGAGGAGCTCCTTCTTGTCGGTCTCGATCTTGAAATCATCACGCAACCCCTCAATCAGGGCCAGGTGGGAATATACATCCTCCAGGGCGACCGGGTCCTGCTCGCCCGTCTTGAGCGAGAAACGCAACACCCAGGCATCCTCACGCTTATCGACAACACCCGCATAGTAAAAGGTCGCGGTGTCCCACTCTAGCTCGACCCGTTGCAGCCTGTACCTGTCCTGGTCGACGGCATACCCAGCCGCCCGGGCGGTATAGGCGATCACCCCCTGGTTGTTCAGATAGGAGCGGTCAGGCTGGACCAGTACATTGCAGCCGGAAACCAGCAACAGCGCAGCCAGAAGTAAGGATGATCCCGGGCCTTTAAACATCATTGGGAGCCAGCTCCATCCTTCTTACCTTCCGGGGCCGGGCGGACGGGAACCTGCTTGTCTTCTTTTTTCTTATCCTTCGGCTCAGTGTCCCTGGTGGCGGCAAGGCGGGCCAGCATCTTTGCCCTGGAGGCCTCGAGACGAGCCATCAGGGAAGCCCGCTCCTCAGCGGTCTTGGCCTCGCGCCCCTGCAGCTCCGCATTCTGGATGAGATTGCGCATATAGCCGAGCTCCTGGACACCGAGAAAGAGATCCTTGATACTGGCGGCAATGGTCGAATCATGCAGCAGCTGGCCGACTGACCCTTCTCCGCGCTCAATCTTCCCGAGCACGAAGGAGAGTGACTGGGCGCCTTCTTCGATACGGGCGACCACGTTCTCCAGCCTTTGCCCCAGCTTCTCATCAAGGAGCAGGCGCTTGACCACAGAGCCCTGGTCGGAAGAGCTGCCGAGCGCCCCTTCAAGAGCCACCACGATCCCGGCCGTGCTGGAGACGGCCTGGCTGAAATCCCTGTCGTAATCCTCGGAGAAAATCAGCTTCCCGAGCACTCCCTTCTGGTCCCCGACGGCCTTGGCAAACTCACCAAGGTCAGCAGCCACCTCGTCAAGCTTGATGGTCAGCTGGGCGAGCGTTTTCAGGAAGGAGTTAAGGTTGTCGTAGAGTTCCGGCTCTCTCAACAGCTTGCCGATGGTCCCCTCACCGCCCTTGATCTGTTTGAGAACCACCACCAGCTCGCGAAGTACGTCATTGGCCGAGCCGCTGAATTCAGCCCCGACGAAATCATCGATGGGAGAGGTTGGCTTGTAGGTGATCTCGTTTCCTCGAGCGAGCTCCTCTTCCTTGGAGGTCCCCATGGTGATGTGAACCGACACGTCACCGAGAAGTCCATCGCTCTGCAGGGAAACGGAAGAATCCGCCCGGATCCGCCTCATGACCCCTTCATTGATGGAGATCATTACCTTGACAGAATTCTGCGTCAGGTCCTCAACGAAGTCGATGTTGTCCACCTTCCCGACCGGGACCCCGGAGAGGTACACCCGGGATCCATCCTTCAGGCGACTCGTCGACGGGCACATGAAATGGTACTCGGCCTGCTGCTGGAATATTCCGCCGCCAGATCCCACCCAGAAAAGAGCGACAATGACGATCACCGTCGCCACAAACAACACGAAACCGACATTAAGACTGCTCATCTTCGTGGATTCGTTCATATTCACTCAGCTCCCCGGCTGGTAGTTTTTCCCGGCACATCACGGCTGTCCCGGCCCTGGTTTTCCGTCGACGGTGCAACTCCCCTGAGAAAGCTCCTGACCTCCTCGTGGGGACTCTCAAAGAGTTCATCCGGGGTTCCATCCGCAAGGATCTTCCCCCCTGAAAGGTAGCACCACCTCCCGGCGACCTTCCTGGCACAATCGAGATCATGAGTCACAACGATGGAGGTTGACTTCACGCGCTTATCTATCTCATGGATCATCGAAGATATCTTTCGACTGTTGAGCGGATCAAGGCCAGTGGTCGGCTCATCATACAGGATCAGTTCAGGGTCCGCTGCGAGCGTCCGGGCCAGCGCGACACGCTTGCGCATACCACCGGAAAGCTCCGAGGGATACTTGTCCTCAACCCCGGGGAGACTCACCCATTCAAGACGCTTTTTCACCACCTCCCGCAAGGCATCTTCGTCGTCAAAGCCGTGCTCCACCAGGGGGAAAGCGAGGTTCTCAAAAACGGTCATGGAGTCAAACAGGGCTCCTGACTGGAACACCATCCCCATCTTCCTGCGTACCTTGTTGAGCTCGCCATCATCCAGTTCGGAGATCCGTCTGCCCCAGAGGGAGACCTCTCCCTCATCGGGCTCGAGCAGTCCTATGATCACCTTGAGCAGGACGCTCTTGCCGGATCCACTCTGGCCGAGGATCGCGACGTTCTCCCCCTTGAAGAGGGAGAAATCCAGGTCATCCATGACCGTGAGCGGGCCAAAGCTTTTTCGCAGGCCCTTAACTTCTACCAGGATGTTTGGGTCGTTCATCTTTTCAGCTCAGCAACATGAAGAACTTGGTCAGGATAAGATCCGCAACAAGCACGATCAGCACCGAGGAAACCATCGAGCGGGTAGTTGACTCACCAACGCCCTCGGTGGTTCTTGCTGTATTGAATCCGCAATAGGTCGAGATCAGTCCGATCAGGAGCCCGAACACAGCTCCCTTGGTAAGACTGGCGACAATATCAATCGGGGTAAGCGCATCGAGACACTTGGCGATATAGACCGGGGCCGGCACGCCGGACTCCGCGTAGGCCAGCAGGAACCCACCACTGATTCCCACCAGGCACGAGATTGCCGTAAGAGCCGGCAGCATCAGGGCCGTTGCAAAGACCCGGGGTAGTGCGAGCTTGGAAATCGGATCGATTCCGAAGGCCCGGTAAGCATCCACCTGTTCAGTAACGACCATGGAACTTATCTCCGCAGCGACTCCCGTCCCGACCCTTCCGGCAAACATAATTGCAGCGAATACGGGACCGATCTCACGGACAAAGGCAGCGCCAACGATGGTCGCAACCTGCCCCTCCGCGCCGAAACGCGCCAGCAGTGAACTTGTCTGTAAAACGAGGACCAGGCCGATGAAAAAAGCACAGAGATCCACCACGCTGAGTGAATTAACTCCGACTCGGTACATCTGCCTGAGCAATTCTCCAGAGAAAGTCTTCCTGACAGCAATCCGCTTGAAGACTCCCCCGGAAAATATTCCGAAGTCCCCGACCGAGATCAAAAATGGCTTCATATCCGGTTAATTTTAATGCACTTGCAGCACAGAATGATATGACCTGAAGAGCTACGCTAAGTACCGATATTAATGCTCCCTGGGACGTAAGTTACTTTCTTATAAGGTGATAGATAACTTCTAAGGAAAGAACTGCTAATTACCCGGTCGCCTCCAACGCGCTGTAGTGTGCTGGAGACCCAGAAGTTATATTAACTCCGATCATGGCGCATTCAGTGAAATCCTATTCCCACGCCCGGGAAGTGACCCGGCGGGAAGCGAAAAACTTCTATTACGCCTTCCGGCTCCTCGACCCGGCCAGGCGAAACGCCATCTATGCCGTCTATGCCTTCAGCCGCCGCGCAGACGATGCGGTTGATTCGGTCCAGGAAAAAAACGCCTCAGAAGAAGAAGCGAGATCAAAGCTCGACGGGCTCAGCCGGCTTTTGCGCGGAGAAGCCCCGGAAGACCCCCTCTCCCCTGCACTCCTGGATACGATCGAGCGCTTCAAGATCCCGGTCGAACATTTTTCAGAGCTCCTGCTGGGAATGGAAATGGACCTGGAGAAAAAACGCTACGAGACATTCGATGAGCTCTACACCTACTGCTTCCGGGCAGCCTCTGCGGTGGGGCTGATCTGCATAGAAATCTTCGGCTACAGCGAAGACGCAGAGGCAGCGCACCAACATGCAGAAGAGCTCGGCATCGCAATGCAGCTGACCAACATCCTGCGCGATGTCCGCGAAGACATGACCCTTGGGCGAATCTATCTTCCCGGCGAAGACCTCGCGCGCTTCAACTACAGCGAGGCAGAGCTTTCGCGATACGAGTTCACTCCGGCCTTCAGGGACCTGATGAAATTCCAGGTAGAACGGGCGCGGGATTACTTCCAGCGTTCCGAGGCTCTCTTCCCTCTCATCGACACACAGACGCGCTACTGCCCCGTGCTCCTGAAGAGACTCTACTCGAAGATTCTCGACAGGATCGAGAGCCAGGGCTACGACGTCTTCAGCCGGCGGCCGGCTCTTTCAAGACTCCAGAAACTCTGCATGCTGATGACTGCCGCAAGGGACGCCCGCAAGGCCAGGCGCGCGGCTTCGAAAAAATAGCCCGGCTCAGCTTCCCGAGGTCAGGTCAGGGTATTTCATCGAGCGGAGCGAAGTAGGGCCTGATCTTCGGCCAGCTGACCATGATCGAGGTCACGAAGCTCGCCAGGCGGGTGACGATAAACACCAGGGCGTTCTTGCGGTGAAGCCCACGGCCTTCACCTGTACGAAAGAGCCTGCGCCCTACCCGGATGGCGATGATGTAGCAGACGATAGAGATCACAGAGACGGCAATGTGGAAATTCAGAACCGAGACCGGGTCGTTCCAGAAGGACTTTAAGCCCTGCTCCACGGCACCCTGGCTTTCCTCGTTGGTCACCCTGGCGGCAACTTCGACGAGAATTACATTGAGCAGATCGACGACAAAACAGGTTGTCATGATCTTCATGTGAATGGCCGCTTCACGCCTGCGGGACAGCCCGTAAGCGAGCCCGCCTACCACGAGAACATTTATTGCGAGGGCAACTACTACCAGGAAGCTCATTATTCCTTACCATTCATCCAGATAGGCGACATGAAGATCCTCATCGATGAAGTCACATTTTTCGCATCGGACCCCGGGAACTCCCCGGCGAATCTTGACGAGGCCCTCACCACCACATTGAGGACAAATTCTACAAGGGATAGCAGGAGAGAGGGTAGAGATAAGGATCCAGAAAAAAAAACCGGCCACGAGGACACCCGCCACAGCCACAGGGAGCCAGCTGCCGGCCCAGGCGGCAATGGCTGCTCCCAGCAGAATGAAGAGAATCCAGGCTACCAGCACTTTCCACCATCCCTCTTAATTGGCCTCTTAATTGGCCTCTTAATTGGCCACCTAAATCGGCCAGTTCCGGGCATTTTTATCCCGCCGGCGAATTTCCCCCGTAACCCCCCTGACCTTCCAGGTGCCCAGGACGACACACAGCAGGTAGAGGACAAAAACAAGCTGGAGGCCAATGATCAGCAGAAAAGAACCCGGGAAACCTAGCCCCGCTGCGTCGGAAAAGCTCTTCTCACCTGCTGATGAGATGTCAATGACGATGCGCAGAATCCAGCCGGCAAGCAGGCCGAGAAAAAGCCAGCCGTAGTTGGCCCGCAGGCGCTGAGCGAGAGCCTCATGAAAGCTGATCTTGTAGGACGGCATCAGCAGGTCATCGGATAGAACGCTTCGCCAGTCACCCTGGAGAAGTTTTTTATCCGGATTGAGAGCCGGCACCAGGATGTGAACCTCCAGCATCCTGACCCGCGTGTGCCAGATATCATAGTACCGGTAGCGTCGCGCCTCGATGCACATGAGCAGGAACACCAGGAAGGAGGCAAAAAGCAGGACAACGTGGGAGCCAAAGCTGGCGGGGTCAACCGAGCTGAAGGTCCAGGAAAAGGCCGCCATGGTGGTGATAATTGCCCAGTTCGTGGTCAGGTCGAGACGACGGCGCCAATCCGTTTCGCGCTGCACCTCCCCCCTGTAAAAGTGGGTCAGCACCTGGAGGTTATCTGCCGGGAATCGTTCCGTATCTTTACTGCTGTCAGACAAAATCACTTATCTCCTGGTCAGGCTCAGCAGGCGACTGGACACCTCGTCACACAGCACCTCCTTGAAACCGAATTCTTTCTCAAGATACCAGCGCAGGGTCAATTCATCCCTGCTATTGCCGCTGGAGCGCGCAAGACGCAAGAGCAACGCCAGGCGGTCAGACTTCTCAAGCCTGGCCAGCAGCTTGGCCCGGGAGATCAACCCGGCAAACTGGCCAAGCACCCGGCGCCGAACAGCCTCTGCCGCCTGCTTGATGTCGGCGCTGGAGGGAGTGCTGGCCTCGATTCCCTTCCCGAAGACCGCCTCATGGCGCCACAGGACAATACCCCTGTAGGCACTGATTTTCTCGGCAACCACCAGGCTCTTGCCCTTGTAGAGAACATCCACCTCGGCGCTGAAGTTGATGGAAACCGTTGTCCTCTCTGCCTCAAGCTGCTCGTAATTGAGCTTGCTCTTCAGCCCGTCCCATTTTTTCTGCAGGGAGCTGAGCCTCCCATGGTCTTTCAGCGCCCGCTTCCCATCGTCGATGTGAAGCTCGTACTCTTTTCCATCGATGGAGTAGGTGTCGAGAGCTCCCTGGGATTCAGTACGGCCGCTCAACTGGATGCTCACCCGCCGGATCTCTGCACGCGCCTTGGCATCAACGAGGAATTCCGGGAGCTCTCGCTGAAGCCTGAGCAGCTCTTCTCTTTCAGCCGAGCTCATGCCCACTCCACCCACAATAACCGGGACCTGTCGTGTCGCTGTCTCCACATCCTTGGCTGCGCTCGAGCGATTGACCTTTACCCTGATCACCAGGTCCGCGTCTTCCTTTCTCGGCAATCCACCGAAATCGGCCTGCACCGCGGCACGAAACCTCGATTGCGCCACCACCCTGTTTTTAACTTTTTCCTCATCCATCTCGAAAGAGTAGGAGGGAATGGGGATTTTGCTCTTGGCAAGATCCAGCTTGTCGGCCAGCCGGGAATCCTTCTGAAGAGAGAGAGCAGCGGCATAATAAACAGCGGCCTCTGTATGGCGGCCGCCGGCCTCTGCCTCCTGTGCCCTGGACGAGAAATCCTCGCCTCCGGCCCCCAGGATCCTGCGCCGGTCGGTAACAGAAGATGCCCCCATTGCCAAACAACGCACCAGCAGCTCTTCTTCTCCAAGACGGCGTGCGGCGGATTTCAGGGGCTCGAGAAGTCCGGCTGCCCTGGAACTCAGGTTCCGGGAATCGCTGTCGGCGCCATGCTGTCCATAGATCTTCTGCGCACCGGAGAGAGCCGCCGTCAGGGTGAATATATTGGAGCGATTGGGGTTGGAGATAAAGGCCTTCGTTCCATCAATAAACTCACGCTCGAGGTTGCCGGCAGCTTCAACCCCTCCCCAGTCAGCGAGGCCGGTAAGCTGGGGACCGGCAAGACCATTGCTGACAATGAAATTATTCCAACGGGTATCGAGCCCCATGGAGAAAATCCCGATCTGCCAGGCGCCCGAACCTTCCGCCCGGGAGAGAATCGTCTCAAAGCCTGGAGCGAACTCCTGGTCATCCAATCTGAAGCGGATCTTTCCTCCTGCGTATTCAAAGCCGAGGCGCACGTAGCCCGCCGGGGTGTTTCGATTGGCCGATTGCCAGCCCGACCCACCTGCCGGCCGCAGGGGATCACCGGCCGCATAATACCTGTACTCGCCTGCCCCCCAGGGTCGCAGGGCAAAACAGTAAAACCTGTCATCACCATCCCGGCGCAGGAAAACGCCCGCAAACCCCTTCGGGGTCCCTCCCGCGACGGCGACGTCGACCATTCCGCGAAAGTTCTCGAACCAGGCAGGCTCCAGCAGAACGCGGGTTCCCTTCACCCGCAGGGAATGGGAAGAGACCCTGAGCCCGGAGGATGCCGCAGGGGAATCGCCACCGGCTGAGAGCTCCCTCCAGTTTCGCGGCGCACTTTCAAAGGTGTGAACCACCAGGATATCCTTGCTGGCACATCCTGAGAACAGGGCCACCAGGAAAAGCCCCATGACGCCCGCGGGGCGGCACGAAGGAAAGCATGCAATGGATTTGAGGAGAAGCACGAGGGGAGGCTCCTTGCCAGGATATCTCTGCGCCCCGATGGGCACAACATCAGGCTGTAGTGTAACGAAGGATCAGTAAAATTCCAGAAACCAGCAGCCGCCCGGAAGATTACCTGCCGGACCGGGAAGCGTCCCGTTTACCCCCGCCTGGAAATTGCGTACCATGACTCCCCGGCTTTCTGCCGGGTTAACCAGCTGGAATCAACGGAGAACAATAAATGTCCGCAGAAGAACGTCTCCAGGCCCTGGAGCTTGAGCTACCCTCTCCCCCCGAGCCCGTGGCCAATTACGTCACCAATATGAAAATCGACCGCTACCTCTACGTCTCCGGGCACGGCCCTGCACCCCTGGAGGGAGCCAGGCTCACCGGCAAGCTCGGTGACGATCTCGATGTAGAGCAGGGCTACGTAGCTGCACGCCAGACCGGCCTCTCCATCCTCTCCACGGTCCGCGCCAGCCTCGGCAGCCTTGACCGTGTAGAGCGGGTGGTCAAGCTGCTCGGCATGGTGAACGCCACGCCTGACTTCCTCGAACACCCCAGGGTCATCAACGGCTGCTCAGACCTCTTCGTCGAGGTCTTTGGCGAAGAGCACGGCAGGGCAAGCCGCTCCGCTGTGGGCTTCAGCTCATTGCCGGGAGCCATCGCCACGGAGATCGAAGCAATTTTCCTCATTGCTGAATAAAGGACCACCTCATGCCGACCCAGGAAGGCGCCCGTGAGCGCCTGGCCCGTTTCAGAGAGAGCCTTGACCCGGATATCGAGGCGGCCCTGATCTGCCGGCCAGAGCATCTCCTCTACCTCGCGAATTTCTACCCCCTGCCCAACAGCCTCAACCTGCATGGCAGCGGCTACCTGCTCATCGAGCGGGACGGACCCTGCACACTGTTTACCGACAACTGGCTGGCAGGGGATGCCGTGGCAGCGCCCCCCCAGGACTCCAGCCCGGTAGACCTCGTCCTCTCGGCGACCTGGTACGATTGCGTCAAACCCGCCGTACCCCGCGGGGCGGTCGTCGCCCAGCTCGTTAACGAGACCCTCGAGAAAAAGAAGATCAGGAAGATTGCCGCCGAGACCTCCTTCCTGCCCCGGCAGGCGGCGGCCTGCGTCGAGACCGTCACAGATTGCGAGCCGGCCCTGCTGTCGATGCGGGAGCGTAAATACCCCGATGAGCTCGGGGCGATTCGCAGGGGAGTGCGTACCGCCGAGGCCGTCCATCGAGCCTCGCGCGAGCTGCTCGAACCCGGGATGAGAGAGATCGACTACTACGGCCAGCTGGTGGCCCGGGCGACGAGCGAAGCCGAGGTGCCCTTCGTGATGATGTGCGACCTCGCCTCCGGTGAGCGTGCGGCCGGTGGCGGTGGAGCACCCGGCAAGCGGGTCATCGAAGCGGGCGACCTGGTGATTCTCGATATCTTCCCCTACGTCGAGGGCTACCGGGGAGACATCACCAACACCCTGGTTGCCGGGGGAAACCCCAGCAGTGAGCAATCGGAACTTTTCGAGCTGGTGTCATCCGCCCTTGAAAAAGCAGAGGCCCTCATCAGGCCGGGGACTGCGGCCTCCGCCTTCAGCGAGGTGATCATCGAAACCTTTGGAGCGGCCGGCGAAGAGCTGGTCCACCACGCCGGCCACGCCATCGGCCTGGGGCATCCCGAGGCACCCGAGCTTGTCCTCGAGACCGACCGGGTCATCGAGAGCGGCATGGTGCTGACCCTCGAACCGGGCGTCTACGGCAAACCCAGCGGCGGAATCCGTCTCGAACATGACTACCTGGTCACCGACGATGGGTTTGAGCGCCTGTCAAACCACGAGCTGGGACTCGCCTGAGAGCTCACCCCTTAACCGGCCCGGGCTCCAGGTGGCGGGGAATTACCCAAAGTTGGTTGCACACCGGTATCTTTGCCCCAGACTTACGGGGAGAAAGAAGTGATCAGAATACCGGACCGGGAGTGGCTGTGTATGCAGCCAGCCCCCGTCTATCCGCACGAGCTACCAGCCCTTTGACCCATAAGATAGGCATCCTGTTCCTCGTCATCCTCCTGTTGCAGATTCTGCCGGGATACCTTCCCAGGCTGGGTAAACGGCTGGGCAGGAAGCTCCGCAGAAAAACCCGCCTTGCCAGGGAACTCCTCGACAGTACAGAGAAACCCGGAGGGCCGCTGGCCCGGCTCGAAGAGCTCGCCGGAGAACAGGTGCTCGAGAGCTGCCTGGAAAAGACACCGGCCGTTAAAGAAACAAGTGGAGCGAGGGTCGTTGAGCTCATCGGCTCTAAACTCGCCGGCTGTTCACGCAGAAGCTATGTCACCTTTCGTTTCATCGTGGTGAACGATCCCGGCGTGCCCAATGCATATGCGATCCCCGGCGGGAGTATCCTTGTGACCCAGGCTTTCCTCGATATCTGCCCGGGTCCGAACGAGCTGGCTGGGCTGCTCGCCCACGAAATCGCACACATCGACTGCCACCATGGGATGAAGAGACTGGGAGCCTCTTTCGCCGTTCAAGAAATGATTGGTACCAACCACTTCATCCTGTCCCGGACAACTGAACTCATTCAAACTCTCATCGAGAAGGGACACAGCCAGGAAAATGAGTTCGAGGCTGACCGCGAAGGAGCCCGCCTGGCAAAAAGGGCGGGGTTTGATCCCAGGGGCCTCCGCCATGCGTTGAAAATCATGGAAGACGGCTGCCAGGGCGAAGAGTACTCGTTTTTCAGCACCCACCCGCCAACGA
>CAJWZY010000012.1 GCA_913050545.1 uncultured bacterium
ACCGGAATTCGATCGCCCGGCTGTCCTTGTTGAGCAGGGAGCTGAGAAGCCAGGTCTCGACCTCTTCGGCAGTGCGGGGTTCAGATGCCTGCGCGGCTGGTTTTGCTGCCGGGCGGGGTGGTTTCACAGCGCCCGCAGGTGGGAGGGCTTTCGATTCCGCCGCGGGCGGAGCGAGGCTCAACTCTGCTGACAGCTTCCTGTTTTCGATGAGGATCCTCTGCCCCTGGGCGTCGATGATCTGTTCTTCCGGTCCGGGGACGGTGAGCTGGTGGCGCAGGGTTGCCTTTGAAGGGTTTTGTCCATGCCCGGAAAAGGGAACCAGGAAAAGGGGCAGCCCGGGAACCTCTCCCTCCAGGATCCTGTTGAGGATTTCTACCCGGCGGGTGCCTCCGGTTCCGAGGGGTTCTCCTCCTGCACGGGCAATGACCGTGTAATAGAGGCTGAACGGGGTAGGCGCGACCTGTCCGACCAGGCCTTCGTGCAGGGATTTAGCCAGCTCCAATTCGAGCTCGATCCCATCGATGCTGCAGGTAATGGCCGGGCCTTCCTTCTCTGAGCCCTGTCGCAGTATGTTCTTCTGCCAGCTCTTCAGCAGGTAGGCATTCGCCTCGCTTTTCTCTACCACGGAGTTCCTGTCAGTGTCCGCCGCGAGCATCTCCGCCTGCGCCCAGGATCCCCTGAAGCCGAGGTCGATCGAGATTTCTACCCGGTCCTCGAAGAAGAACACCTGGCATTGGGTGCCGGCGAGATGGCGGGGAACATGGGCCGCCAGGGCGGGAGAAAAAGAGATCCCGGCTATTGTGAGAAGGAGGCAAGAGGTAATTCTTCGTGTCATGGGGCTACCGGCGGCGGGTCGTCATCCAGGGGTTCCCGGATGATCCGCAGGTTGGCGTGGGCGATGACGAATTGTTTTTCGCCGGCCTCTTCAAACCTGACGGTGACTCTCCGGCGCTCTCCAAAGCCATTCGTTCTCAGGATCTCTCCTTCACCGTATTCTTCGTGGGCCACGACAGCTCCGGGCTGGTAAGGATCCTCGTCCTCATCAAAGAAATCTCCAAATGGATCTTCATCTGCAAAGGGATCAATGCCGTCGGGGAACTCATCCCCGGAGGTGCTTGCGAAGCCGGGCCTTCTCAACCCGGGACCGTGCAGGCTGGCCTGGGTCTCAGCATCCAGCTCGATGTGGGCAGTGCTCTCATCTGTGGGCTGGCTCAATTCATCGAGGAATCGCGATGGGACCGATGAGAGGATCTGGCCGAAGCGCAGCCGGCTGTTGGTGTGGGTGAGGTAGAGCATTTCTTTTGCCCGGGTGATTCCAACGAAGAGCAGGCGTCTCTCCTCCTCGATGTCGGGTTCTGCATCGTCACTTCTGAGCAGGGGAAGGACTCCATCCTCGACCCCGGCGATGGTAACGACCGGGAATTCCAGGCCCTTCGCCGAGTGCAGGGTCATCAGGGATACACGGTCCTCGCGCCGGTCCCAGCGGTCGACATCTCCGAGAATTGCGGTCAATTCGAGAAATCCTGTCAGTGATCCATCGGGATAGTTGCGGTCGTATTCAGCCGCCGCCCCTACCAGCTCCCCGATATTCGCTTTTCGTTCCTGGGATTCTTCCGCCCCCATGCCATCGAGCAGGCGGTCATAGCCCGTCTCCCGCAGGACACTCAGCAGGAGCTCTTCTACAGATTCTGCCCGTGCCTCATTAATTTTCCGGTAGATCTTCCGGAAGCGGACGATGGCTTTCTGCTGACGCCCGGTGAAATGGCCTTCATGCTCTTTGCCCAGTGTTGTTTCCAGCAGGCTCTTGCCCAGCTCGCCGGCGACGTTCGCGATTCGCTCGATCGTTCCCTTGCCGATTCCCCGCGGGGGAACGTTGATGACCCGCTTGAGGCTCTCGCTGTCACGCGGATTGTCTATGATTCTCAGAAAGCTCAGCAGGTCCTTGATCTCCTTGCGCAGGAAGACCTCGAGGCCGCCGACGATGGCGTAGGGAATGTTGGAATAGATCAGCTCCTGCTCGAGCGCCCGGGAGAAGGCATTCAGCCGGTAGAAGATCGCTATGTCGCCACAGGGGGTTCCTTCGTCGATCAGCTTACCGATGAGGGCCGCTATCTCACGGGCCTCATCCATCTCGTTGAGAAAGCGGTAAACCCGGACCGGGTTGCCGGCCGGGTTTTCTGTCCAGAGATCCTTCGGCTTGCGCTCGGTGTTCCTTGCGATCAGGGAGTTTGCCGTCGACAGGATGTTGCCCGTCGAGCGGTAGTTCTGCTCCAGGAGGATGATGCGGGCGCCGGGGTAGTCTTTCTCGAAGTTCAGGATGTTATTGATGTCAGCGCCGCGCCAGTGATAGATCGACTGGTCCGGATCGCCGGTGATGCACAGGTTGCCGTGACTTTTGGCCAGGAGGGAACTGATCCGGTACTGAACCGCGTTGGTGTCCTGGTATTCATCGATGAGGATGTACTGGAATTGCTCCTGGTAGCGCTCGAGCAGGTCCTCGTTTTCCTCCAGCAGCTTGACCGCCAACAACAGGAGGTCATCGAAATCGAGCAGGTTGCGCTCGCGCATGGCCTCGGTATAGAGATTGTAGAGCTCCCGCAGCACCTGCCCGTGCTTGTAGTCCGATCCCAGTGAGGCATCATCACCCTGCTGGACATTCTTGATCTTGCTGATCGAGGACAGCAGGCCGTTCGGGTCCCAGAGCTGGGAGTCGATGTTCTGTTCCTTGAGAATGGTTTTCACGAGGGCCTTGCAGTCTTCGCGGTCACAGACCGTGAAGGAAGAATCGTAAGGTTCGATCCTGTAGGCATGACGGCGCAGAAGCCTGGCGGAAAAGCTGTGGAAGGTGGAGACCCAGGGACTGCTCGAGCCGCAGAGCTGCTCGGTGCGCTCCTTCATCTCGCTGGCGGCCTTGTTGGTGAAGGTGATGGCAAGAACGCTGTCGCTGGCGATCCCCGAGTGCAGCAGGTGGGCAATGCGATGGGTGATGACCCGTGTCTTGCCGCTGCCGGCGCCGGCGAGGACCATGAGAGGACCCTCTATGTGAGCGACCGCTTCCCGCTGGGCCGGGTTGAGTTCTTCCAGGAGTTCGTCTCGTGTTTTTTCCATCGTTTCCAGGCAGTGTGACGGTGTCGATTGCTTTTGCAGGCCCAGCTTAAGATAACTGTGAACCGCTGGAGCACTAAGCAGAAACCCGCAGCAGGCTGTTTACGGCCCGGGGGCTACTTCAGCGGGGTGTTATCGGTATCTGGGGCGTTGGCAGAAAAGTTTGTAAAAAATTCCATAACATACGGCCTGGGATTTCCTCAGGTGTTGACAAAACAGCATCTTGGGACTAATTTAGTCGGTTTTAACAATGGGCCCGGTAAGGGGTGTCCGTGCCTTCAGTTTTTTCTTCCGTTCCGTCATCACGGAGAGGATTTTGTGGAAAATTTGGATATAGAACAAGCTCAGGAAGACCAGGGTCAGAATCTCAAGGCGATCGTAAGCGAGATCGTCGGCGGAGGACTCCAGAAGCAGTCTTTTTTACGCCTGTCCCATGAGGCTTATTCAGAGGCCAACGGCCCTGACAAGGTCAGGGAGCTCGTCTCTGACTGGGAATCCGTAGCCGGGTTAATTCCATCCGGTTCTGACTCAGCCGCCCTGTTGGGGTATCTCCAGTTTATTCTTGGAGACCTCGATGATGCGCAAAAGACGCTGGAGAGCGATAGTGGTTCAGAGTGGGCTTCCTATTGGCTTTGCCGGATCCTGCTGACAAAAGAGAAGGCCGATGAGGTCCTCGCCCTGGCGAAGATGCACCAGAATGGTTCCCCGGCCGCGGTAGATTTCTCCTACCTGTCGGTGGAGGCCCATCTGCTGAACGACGGCATCGAGGAGGCCAATGGTCTTCTTGAATCCATCAGGTCCAGCGAGGGCGAATCAAGCCAGTTTGCCTACTACGCCGGGCTCTGTCTTGAGAAGGCCGGAGATTACAGGGACGCGATTGATTCTCACCGCCGGGCGGTTGACATCGACGAGGATAATTTCGATGCCCAGTTCCGTCTTGGTTACCTGCTGGGTTTTCATGCCAACGAGGACGAGGAAGAGAGCGACCAGGCCCTGTCTGCTTATGAAAAGTGCCTGCAGGCTCGTCCGATCAACACCAACGTGGTGATGAACCTGGGGATCCTCTACGAAGACAGGGAGCGCTATCACGATGCGATCCAGTGCTTCCAGGCAGTATTGAAGCACCACCCGATTCACCCCCGGGCGAAGTTGTTCCTGGATGACGCCATAGCTTCTACCAATATGTTCTACGATAAAGAGCAGGAGAAGAAGGCGGATCGGCAATCCCAGGTTCTCAGGATCCCGGTCAGCGATTTCGAGTTGTCGGTCAGAAGCCGCAACTGTCTGCAGAAGATGCACATCGACAGCCTTGGTGACCTCATCATGCGTACCGAGCAGGAGCTCCTCTCCTATAAGAATTTCGGAGAGACCTCGCTGACTGAGATCAAGGAGATGTTGACGCAGAAGAAACTCCGCCTCGGCCAGGGACTCGAGGACATTGAAAGCGAGCCGCTGTCGCCGAGAAATCCTCTCGAGGCTTCAGCCGATCCCGAGGTTCTCGACACCACGATCGATGTTCTGAACCTGTCGGTGCGCAGCCGGCGCTGCATGGAGCGTCTGAATGTCCGCATGATCAGGGACCTTATCAACAAGACCGAGGTCGAGCTCATGTCGGCCAAGAACTTTGGTATGACGTCCCTCACGGAGATCAAGCAGAAGCTTGGCGAGAAGGGCCTGGCGCTGCGCGGTTGAATATCAGCTCGGTTTCGTAAGTCAGAGGTGCCACTTGTATCACCATCTCAGGGGTAAGCTGATCGAGCTGAGTTCCCTGAATGCCGTGGTGGAAACATCGGGTGTTGGCTGGGATGTCCACGTACCTCTCTCGACCAGCTCCCTGCTTGGCGAGGGTCTTGGAGAGGAGGTTCTTCTCTATACCCATCTCCTGGTAAGGGAGGATGTCCTCAAGCTGTTCGGTTTTCTAACCACAGAGGAGAGAGAGCTTTTCAGGCTCCTGCTTTCGGTTTCGGGAACAGGACCCGCCATCGCCCTGAAGGCCCTGTCTGCTTTTACCGTTGGCGAGCTCATCAGCGATCTCAGCTCGAGTGATGTCAATTCACTCAAGCGGATCAAGGGGGTTGGGAAAAAACTCGCCGAGCGGCTGGTGCTGGAGTTGAGGGATAAGGCCGGGCTGCTGCTGGCGGGACTGGAAACTTCGGGGGCTTCCGGCACATCGCCCCAGGAAGGCCAGGGCGGAAGAATCCACGAGCTGGCGCTGTCAGCTCTCGTGGAGCTTGGGTACTCAGCCAGGGATGCTCGCTCGAGGGTTGAAACCGCATGGCAACTCCTTCGTGAGCGAATGGAGCCAGGCTCCGCGGACGAAGAGACGATTCGGGCTGAAGATGTCATCCGGGAAGCCCTGAAGAACTCCTGAGGGCTCTGTCCTGCAGATGACACTGTTGTTCCCGGGACTGGACAGCAGAACAGGCCCCATGGCAGGGGGTGCCGGGTAAGCGCTCGTAAATCCTTTATTTCAAGGGACTTGCGGGGTCGTCTTGACACCGGAAGCGGCCTTATTATAGTAAATATAGACAGGGAAATACGTGCGTCTCTATCCGTAGATTAAGTAGTTAATTCCCAAGGGTTTGTATTGTTGCGTCAGCGGTCGCGCTGCTGTCGCGAGGTTTCTACTGTTGCTTGTTTGTGGGGTTTCCCGGTAAGCCGCTAACCAGGTGGATTTACCGGTAAACACGGGCTCCCGAAAGACTCCCTGGAGCAAAGTTCCAGGGAAGGCTTCGGGTTAGAAAGAAGTGCGAAGATTATTCGGCAGGCAGTTTTAGATGGAGGATCCCTGGAGAGGGTCCGTTGCCGGCCGGAGAAGAGGGGGAAATATGAAGCTGATCCGTTTTCATCGGTTTTACCATGGAGTCGGGATCTATCGGATTCGCGTGGTGGCGGTCCTGTTCTCGTTGCTGGTGCTCGGCTTTGCAGCCGGGGCTCTGCCGCTGGCATCGCAGGGAAGAGCAAGCCTGGAACCTGGTGCCACTGGGGAACCAGGCCTGGCAGCGACTTTTAACGCCCCGGTTTCCGGATTGGGGAAAGGCTCCCCAGCTGTTGCGGCTCGTCTGAAAGTGGAGCGTAAGGATCTCGACAAAGGCACCGTTGTGGTGCCGAAGGCCAGGAGAATTAAACGAGCCAGGGGCGAGCGAGCCCATCGGCAGGGGAGCCGGGGTGACAGGGCTCCCTGGGTCGCAGTCAGGACCTTGACGCCACCCGGGCTTGAGGAGGAAGAGCTTTTCAGAAAAACACGGGCGGTTGAGAAGTTGCCGCCCTGGTATACCCACAGCAATATTTATGATATCGGGTTCGAGGTGCCTTCCGATTACCTCGTATCTTCCGATGAGCAGATCCTCGAAAGCAGTCTCCCACCCGAGGCGCCTCTTGTCAGGGCGGTTAAGCGGCTGGTTGAGAGAAAGTTTTATCTCGAGGCGAGGCGCTTTCTGAAGGAGGAATGGCGAAAGAGCTACGATAACAGCTCGGGCCTGACCTACGACCAGTTTGAAGATAAGCTGCTGCTGATCAATGAAATAGGCCGGGAGCCGGGGGAGTACGGCCTGCTGGCAGGTGATTACTATTCCTCCGAGCTCAAGGGAGAACTTTTCGAAAAAACCTATGTTGGGGGAGAGAGGGATATTCCCATCCTTGCGTGGGGGCCGTTAAGGATCATGGACTCGGGTTCCATGAAGGTTCATTTCGAGGAGATTCTGGCTATCGAGGGTTTCTTTCCACAGGTCGGAGAGCCGGAGAAGAAAAGTCCCGGGAGTGAAGGCATCCTCTTATTCGACGAGTACCGGATCGATACAAATTTCCGCCTGGGTTTCGATATGGGGGCCTTCTTCGAGGGAGATGATATGACCCGGGTGGTTAACAGTTATGGAATTTCTGTCAGCGTAGACTGGCTGTCCAAGGTGCTCGGGCGAGAACTGATGACCACCGAGTTTGAAGCAGAGTTCGACCGGGACGGCGGCTACGGATTCGCTTTCAACTGGATCCTCAGCGTTCGTTGATTTTGCAGGTTTGTGTTCCCAGGCTGCCTGCATCCCCTCAATAGAGCGTGTTGCTTCTGTGTTGAAGTGCTGATAACATGTGCACAGCCGAATCGGACCCGGTTTGTGGTGGAGTTTGACGACCAGGTCCCCCTCTCCCGGCAGGTGTCTGTTTCTTACAGCTAAAATCGTCTCTGTGCTGGAGTTAAGCATCGGGGCGTAGAAAAGAAGTGACTGGTGGATTTATGATTAAAAAAGTCTCTGAGCAGTGGGACGCTGTTGATGGGGATGCGGGTAGCCTGCGAAATGCAAACAAGCAGGAATTGAAATCGGTGGCGGATAAGGTTGGCGAAGTTCGCCAGGCCTTGCGTTCGATGTGCAAGGCCTCCGTTACCAGGACCACTCTCAAGGAGGCCGTCAGCGCGGCTCTCGAGGATATTCTTCGCCAGCGGGGCGAAGAAATGGTGACCTTGATTCCAGGCCTGGAGGAAAGACTGGCACGGTCGGATGCAGGCTCCCAGGCAGGTACTGCGGAGGCAATGGCTTCTGTCGACCAGTTGAGTGCGAGGCTGGACGCCCTCGAGGCGAAGATCTCGGTGGTGGTTGGCTCCAGCGATGAACGGCTGGGAGCTTTTGAGCGCCAGGTTTGCGATGAGTTCAGCCTGCTTGCCGAGGACCTCACCGATCTGCGTTCAAAATTAGAAGGCACAGACAGCCAGGTTCGAGATGAGCTCGGCCTGGTCAGTGACGGGATAGTTAAAATAGAGCAAGGCCTCGGTGAGCTCGAGGAGTCCGTTCCGGAGACTGCGAAGTCCCTGTTGAGCGAGCTGGAGCTTCGCCTGCGTAAGGAGATCTCGGAGATGATAGAACAATTGACCCTGTATGTCGGTGAGCTTAAGGAAATGCTGGGGCGGGTGGAGGAGAGGACTCCTTCACGGGCCATGCTGGAAAGTATGGGGGCCGATGTCAGCCAGCGTCTCGACCGGATTGAGCAGTCCTTTACCAGGGTCTCCACCCAGGTCGAACACATCGACTCGGCAACTCCGGTCATCGAGAATATGGGTGAGCGTTTCAGGCAGCTCCATGAGCAGACAGCTTCCGCCCAGCTTGAGCTCAACCGCAATACCGAGGGAGTCGAGGAAATCAGGGTGACTCTTGGCAGTCGCCTTGATGAGCTCGAGGGTATCCTGCGCCAGGTCCTGGGTAACTGGGACAGTGACCAGTCAGAGATGGCAGAGAGGTTGAGCGCCCTGCGCGATTCCCTGAGGGACCAGCTGAAAGATTTCCACCAGCAGGTCGAAGGCGAGCAGAAGGGAATCTGGAACAAGCTGCGGGGTAATAAAGAGCCCGGGCTGAGGCTTTCCGGCGAAGAATTCGGTAGCCTCTCGGGCAAGCTTGAGGGAATCATCACCGGCCTCGAGACGGTCATCTCGAAAAAGAAAAAATCCTGAGCGGGCTGGAGCAGAGCCCGGACAGGTGCCCATGGCGGTGGGTTAGTGCTTGAAATAAAGCCCCGGGTTCGTAAACTCTTGGTTCGCTTTCCGGGGAGCCCGTGTAAAGGGTACTCCCTCTGAAGGATCCATTGTGGTGAGCGTAGCTCAGGTGGCTAGAGCGCTTGGTTGTGGTCCAGGAGGTCGGGGGTTCGAGTCCCCTCGCTCACCCCATTTTATTTATTGCTGATCCGGTCAGAGACCCCGAACCTTCGGGGTCTTTCAAGCTCCCCCTGGTGCCCCGGTAAGCACGGCTCAGAAGGTGCTCCAGTGTATTGCAGGGCGCCTGTGTCGTGTCCTTGCCTGCTCGAGAGATCGGTCCTGCGGATATTTATTATTCCCGGGGTTTGGGGAGTATAATTTCAACGTGCCCCAGACAGCGAACGGACCCCACTTTATCCTGTTTCTACCGGTTGAGGGAGCCGGGCAGAGGCTGCTTATACTGGCCGAAGGTGAGACTGGCATCGGCCGCTCCCCGGAGAATGATATTGTCATCGAGGATCCGGCTGTTTCCCGTCATCATTGCCGGGTGATCCGCAGGGGCTCGAGGGTCGTCTTTGAAGACCTTGGTGATCGTAATCTTACCCAGCTTCGCAACAAACCTGCGCATGGCAGGCAATTGCGTGATGGGGATCGTCTCCACCTGGGCCGCTCGAGCCTGCTGTTTCACTCCGGGGTGCCGGCGGCGACCGCTTCGCCTGTGGTTCGCAAGGGGGTGGTTCCCCGGCGCCGGGCCAGCGAATCTTTCCAGGCCAGGAGCAAATCCTCGAGCCTTCCGATGGTCGTGGTGACGGCCGTGTTGATTGCCGGGGCATTGTTTTTCTTTCTCTCTAACCGCCGTTCGCCCGAGGTGCCGGCAGCAGGGCCCGACGCGGGGCAGCTTGCTCTTCGCGCCCGGGAAGATGCGGCAAAGAAGAAGCTGGAGCTGCTCAAAAAATCCTTCGTTGCTGCACAAAAAAAATCCAAAACCAGCCGCAGGGAATCTCCTGTTGCAGCTCATCCTCCCGCCGAAGGTGGAGTGGCCGAGAAATCGCGGGCGCCTTCCTCGTCGGTTCCCAATCGAATCGAAAAGCCTGCTGCTGAAGCCAGCGGCATCCCGGAGGCGAAGACGGCTGAGCCGGTGGTGAAGAAGGTAGAGCCACCGAAGCCCAGGGTGGTTCGCCCAGTGGTGCCCAAGAACGCCCAGGAAGCTTATTTCGAAGCCCACGTAGTTCCCTATCTCTCCAAGTACTGCAATGCCTGCCACAACGAGGAGGAATCGAAGGGAGACCTCAAGCTGCATGATTACCGGGTAGCTTCCAGCGCGATCAAGGACAAGGATGTCTGGGGAAAGGTGGCGAAGAAGATCAAGGAGGCCAAGATGCCTCCCAGGAAGAGCCGTCAGCCCACCGAGTCTGAGACGGCAAGGATCCTGGCCTGGATCGACGCAGCTGTCTTCGAACTCGACGAGGGAAAAAGCAGGGATCCCGGCAGGGTTACCATGAGGCGGCTCAACAAGGTCGAGTACAACAATACGGTTCGTGACCTGGTGGGGCTGGACCTGGACATGGCCGACGCTTTTCCCGCCGATGAGATCGGCTATGGATTCGACAACATCAGTGACCTGCTCTCCATTCCTCCCTTGCTGATGGAAAAATACCTTACCGCCTCGGAGAAGATTGTGAAGGCGATCTGGGCGAACGAGAAGGCCCGGTCGCGGATCATGATCTGCAGGCCGGAAAAAAAGAGCCAGAACAAGACCTGCGCCAAGAAAATAGTCCAGGCTTTCGGTGGCCGGGCTTTTCGCCGACCTCTGAACATCAGCGAGACCGGGGCGCTTGTCAGCCTGGTCGAGCTCGCGGTAAAGAACGAGGACGGTTTCGAGACCGGGATCCAGTTTGCAGTCCAGGCGATGCTGGTCTCTCCCCATTTTATCTTCCGGGTCGAAATAGACAGCCAGCCGCACGATCCGAAGGTGGTGCGCTCTCTGAATGACTACGAGGTGGCCTCACGGATGTCGTATTTCCTCTGGAGCAGTATGCCCGATGACGAGCTGCTCGAGATGGCGCGCAAGAAGAGCCTGCGAAAGCGCAGCGTGATTGAGGCCCAGGTCAAGCGCATGCTGGCGGATGGGAAATCCCGGGCCTTCATCAAGACCTTTGCGGCTCACTGGCTGGGTACGAGAACGATGAGGCTGGTGACCCCCGATGTCGCCACCTTCCCCGAGTTCGACGAAAAACTTCGCGATGCAATGTGCAGGGAGACGGAGTTGTTCTTCGAAGAGATCATGTCGAAGGACCTCAGCATTCTTCTCTTTATCGACTCAGATTTTACCTTCCTCAACCAGCGCCTTGCTGAGCACTATGGTATACCCGGAGTTCGAGGGGAGAAGCTTCGGCGTGTCACCCTCAAGGACCGCCGCCGTGGAGGAGTGCTCACCCAGGGAACGGTACTCACGATCACCTCCGACCCGACCCGGACCTCACCGGTGAAGCGCGGTAAGTGGGTTCTCGAACAGATTCTTGGCAGTCCGCCGCCACCTCCCCCGCCGGGCAACGACAATTTTGTCGGGGAATCGACCAAGGAGGAGTTGACCCTGCGGGCACGTATGGAGCTCCACAGGCAGAAGCCCGAGTGCGCGGTCTGTCACGACAAGATGGATACCATCGGGCTGGGGTTTGAGAGATTCGATGGGGTTGGCTCTTTCAGAAAGACCCACTCAGGCAAGCCGATTGTCGTTTCTGGAACCTTTCCAAGCGGTCAGACCTTTGAAAATGTGGGTGAATTAAAGGCGCTTCTTTTGCGTCACAAGGCCGATTTCTGCCGTTGCCTGACCGAGAAGATGTTGATCTTTGCCCTTGGCCGGGGGCTGGAGTATACTGATACTTCACTGGTAGATGAGATCTCCAGTACGCTGGCCTTGAACGATTACCGTTTTTCGACACTGGTGAAGCAGATCGTGTTATCTGCCCAGTTCAGGAAGCGCCGGGGGGAGCAAAAGCCCCTGACGGCTGTCAAATAGGGCTGTGGGGCAAAAGGTGAAGCTATGAAATCCGGAAGTCAAATGCGTAGAAGGACGTTTCTAAGGGGAGTTGGCACCACGGTGGCGCTTCCCTTCCTGGATGCAATGTTGCCTTCGGATCTCGTCGTCAAGGCTCACGCGGCCGCGAAAAAATTTCCCAAGCGCATGGCCTTCTTCTATGTGCCCAACGGGGCCCATATGCCGAGCTGGACCCCCCAGAAGGTCGGGGCACTCAGCCAGCTACCCGAGACGCTTGCACCGCTCAAGGATCTGCGCAGCCACCTGCTCGTTCTCAGTGGGCTGACCCAGGACAAGGCGCGCGCAAATGGCGATGGCCCCGGTGACCATGCCCGTTCAGCCGCCGCCTTCCTTACCGGTGCGCAGCCCAAGAAAACCAATGGGAAGGATATCAGGGTAGGAGTTTCCGTCGATCAGTATGCCGCTGCGCGTATTGGCAAGGAGACGCCCTTTCCCTCGATCGAGATCGGTTGTGACAAGGGCAAGCAGACCGGCAGCTGCGATTCAGGTTACAGCTGCGCCTACTCGCACAACCTCTCCTGGAAGACCTCCTCGATGCCGATGGCGAAGGAGACCAGCCCTCGCCAGCTTTTCGATCGTCTCTTCCCGAATATCGCTGAACAGAAAACCCAGGTGAATGAACGCTACCGCAAGAGCATCCTCGATTTTGTTCTCGGCGATGCGAAGAAGCTCGGCAGGAAGCTCGGCTCGAGCGACAACCGCAAGCTTGATGAGTACCTGACAGCTGTTCGTGAAATCGAGGGTCGGCTCGCAAGGGCGCAGTCGGACAAGGAAAAAGATGGGACCCTTCGCAAGCTTCCCAAGGATGCCGAGAAGATCGGCCAGAGCCTTCCGGGTGGGCACCCCGGGGATTACGGTAAGCATATCAGGCTCCTGGGAGATGTCCTGATTCTCGCCTTCCAGGCCGACCTCACAAGGGTCGCTACCTTCATGCTCGCCAACGAGGGGAGCAACAAGAGCTACAAGAATATCGGTGTTCCCGAGGGGCATCACTCATTGTCCCATCACGGCGACAACAAGGGCAAGCAGGACAAGATCCGCAAGATCAACAGGTTCCACATGGACCACTTCGTCTACCTCATGAAGAGGATGAAGGCGGCCACCGAGGGTTCCCACAGCCTCCTGGATAACTCGATGGTTCTCTATGGCAGCGGCATCGGTGATGGCAACCGTCACAATCACCATGAGCTTCCGATTATCCTGCTCGGCAAGGGTGGCGGGACTCTCAAGCCGGGGCGCCATGTTCGCTACCCCAAGAACACGCCGCTCAACAATCTCTACCTCGCGATGCTCGAGCGCATGGGAGCGCCCTGCAAGAAGCTTGGTGATTCCACCGCCCGGTTGAACAACCTCTATTCATCGAAGTACTGATTCAACCGTCAATTGCCGCGTTCAGCTTCCAGGGTTCTGCGTGCCAGGCGGGTGATATAGATGATGGCGACCAGGGTCGCAACCAGTCCGCCGCCAAGGAGGATCCATTCCAGCGGATCCATGCCGGTTGCCTTGCGGGGGATGAAGCCGAGGTAAACGTAGAGGAAGGTACCCGGCAGCATCGAAATCCAGCTCGCCAGTACGCAGGTCGAGAACCTGACGGGGGTCAGTCCCCAGAGGTAGTTCTGCAGATTGAAGGGAATCGCCGGGGAGAGTCTCATCAACGCGACTGTTTTCCAGCTGCCTTGTTCGAGAGCCTTATCGATGGCTGCGAGGTAGCGATGACGCTCAAGGATCCTGGAGATCCGGCGACGGGCAAGGTAGCGTGCCAGCAGGAAGGCCAGTGCCGCTCCCGCGGTCGATCCGATGGAGACGATGATGGTTCCCTTTACCAGGCCGAAAGAAAAACCGGCGATGGGGGTCAGCAGTGAGCCGGGGATCATGAGCAGGGTGGCGGCGATATAGGCCAGGATGTAGATGGCGGGAGCCCAGGGGCCCATCCCGGCAATGAAATCATCCATCTGCTCGAGAGGTTCCTGCAGCGGCAGGGTACTGCCGGCGATGGCCAGCCCAACAGCGACAACCAGCAGCAGGGCCCAGCCCGAAAGGTTGCGGAATCCTCCCGGGGTTTGTTTTTCAGGCAATTCGGCGTGGGGGAGAACGGTTTTCATCAGATTCTGGGCTGCCCGATCGGTGTTAGAGGGCTGTTGTGCACTCTCCTGCTCCATTTACGCTGGTGTGGTGGAGGCGAAAGGGCATCTTAATGGTACACTAGATGTTCGTGAAGTCAGCAGTACGTCGCTGACTCGGGGTAGGCGGGAATTCAGCTGCGACAGGCAGCTGCAGTTTTTTCAGAAACTGGTTCAGTATCCAGCAATCCGGGCCGTCAGGGCCCAAAGAGGTCTATCCGTGTATTCCAGAGCGGCCATCTGCAAATACCTCTGCATCCCGATGTTTTTATGGGTTTCTTCCTTTCTGGAGGCAGCGCCTGGTAATGACGATTATCTCGAGGCCGCCGTGCTCGAGGGGAGCTCGGGGCAGTGGAGCGGGGAAAACCGCGGTGCCACGAGGGAGCCGGGCGAAGAGCTCCATGCCGGCAATGCCGGCGGGTCATCAGTATGGTTTAGCTGGAGGGCCGATTTCACCGGCCAGCTTACCGTCTATACCTTCGGTAGTGACTTCGATACCCTCCTGGCGTCCTATACCGGGGCGACCGTATCGGACACTGTCCTTATCGAATCAAACGACGATTCCTGGGACGATTTCCAGAGCCGGATTTCCTTTCCGGTATCTCTTGGGGCTGAGTACCACATCGTTGTAGATGGGTGGAATGGCAATGTCGGCAACCTGCTGTTGACCTGGCACCTCAGCCGCTCCGGAGGGGCACCTGCAAACGATTCCTTTGCTGACAGCGAGGTCATCTCCGGGTCTCCCGGGATGCTGGTGGGCAGCAATACTGGTTCTTCCCGGCAGGAGGGTGAGCCTTACCATCTTGGCCAGATTCCCGGCCGCTCGGTCTGGTACACCTGGACATCGGAAAACGATGGGGAGGTCACCTTCAGCACAGATGGCAGCGGCTTCAACACCATGCTGGCAGTCTATAGCGGAGCTTCCCTCGACGGGCTCGAGCGCATCACTCAAAACGATGACGTCGAGGCGCAGGGGACGCCCGGCTTCAGCCAGGTGAGGTTCCGGGTGACTGCCGGTGAGCCCTTTCACATCGTCGTTGACGGTCGGGACGAGGAGTCAGGAGTTTTTATACTGCGCTGGTTATTCTCGATTCCCTGCGATCCGCCTGCCCGCCCGGAGGCTCCCGTCCCTGCTGATGTTTCGGTGGAGGTCGAGCGCAGCCTGAGCCTGGAGTGGAACCAGGCAAGGCAGGTGGTTGCACGAATCGTCTATGGTGAAGATGACCGGATGGAGGCTTTCGCGGTTGTCCGCCAGGAGCGCAGGGAGGCGCTCGAGTCGATTGCCGTTGTGGTGGAGAGGTCGGACCTGGTGGAAAATGAGGACGGCTCATTCAGCCTCCCCGCACGGACTCTTGCGGAGACCGGCTCCTTCTGTGCCAGCGAGAGGTTCGTGGACCAGCCGAGCCCGGGTACCTGCTCGGCTTTTCTGGTCGGGCCGGATCTCCTGGCAACCAGTGGGCAGTGCATCTCCGATGCGGTTGACTGCTCGAGGTTTGCCTTCGTTTTTGGATTCCGGATGGCTGAGCCGGGTGTTCCCGTGCTGAATTTTGATCCATCCCAGGTCTATTTCTGTTCGGGGATCCTCGAGAACCGGGTTGAGAACGTCGGACCCGACTGGGCGATCATTCGACTCGACCGTGAGGTGGAGGACCGCAGCCCACTGGCCGTCCGCCGGGAGGGCCGGGTAGAGGAAGGCCGCGAGCTGGTGACCATGGGGCACCCCTTCGGGCTTCCCCTCAAGATCGCCGATGGGGCAGAGGTCAGGGAAAACGAATTTGAGGGCTTCTTCGTCGCCAATATCGATGCTTCCCGCGGCAGCACCGGCTCGCCGGTACTCGATGCGGATACGATGCTGGTGGAGGGTATTCTTGTGCGCGGGGATGATGACCTGGTCCTGCAGGGCGGTTGCTGGGTCACCCAGCAATGTGGCGACAACAACTGCCGGGGCGAAGATGTCACCCGATCGGAAGAGTTTCAGCACCTGGTTCCACCCGACCTGGAGAGCATCATCTACGAGGTCTGGTTCGGGCCCTGTGGAGAGCTGGTCAAGGTCGGAGAAACCCGGGCAACGAGCTGGGAGATTCGGGAGAGGCTGCCTGGGGCAACGCACTATTGCTGGAGAATCGTGGCCCGCAACGAATGCGGGCGGGCTTTCGGTCCGACCTGGAGTTTCATAACATCCTCGGTTGTCGATCCGGTATTTCGCCGCGGCGATGTGAACCAGGACGAGCTGGTGAACCTGAGTGACGGAATCGGGATCCTCAATTACCTTTTCCGCCAGGGCGCAGCCCCCGGCTGCGTAAACGGGGCGGATGTGGATGATTCAGGACAGGTCAACATCACCGATGGAATCTACCTGTTGACCCACCTGTTTCTCGGTGGAGCGCCGCCGGCCGAACCCCTGGCTGAGTGCGGAATCGATATCACTCCCGATGACGGGCTCGAGTGCGAATCGTATTCTCCCTGCGGGTTCTGAACGGGCCCTCGTGACCGGGGAACTCAGAGGCCGACTATGTTGTAGCCGCAGTCGACATAGATCACCTCGCCGGTAATCCCGCTGGAGAGGTTGCTGGCGAGGAATACCGACGTGCCGGCTACCTCCTCGAGCTCAACATTGCGCTTCAGCGGTGAACGCTCGGCGACCTGGCCGAGGATCTCGGTAAATCCCGAGATTCCCCGGGCGGCGAGCGTATTGATCGGGCCGGCGGAGATGGCATTTACCCGGATCCCTTTTTCGCCGAGGTCCGCCGCGAGGTAGCGCACGGATGACTCGAGGGCGGCCTTGGCCACTCCCATCACGTTGTAATTCTTCACCGCCCGTTCACTGCCGAGGTAGGTGAGAGTCTGGATGCTGCCACCCTCTGTCATCAGCGGGGCCGCCATACGCGCCACAGCGGTCAGGGAGTAGGAGCTGACCTCCTGGGCAAGCAGGTACCCTGCGCGCGAGGTCTCGCTGAAACCTCTTTCAAGGTCTTCCCTGGCGGCAAAGGCCAGGCAGTGGACGACAAAATCAATCGAGCCGAAGTCCTTGCCCAGGCCTTCGCCGAGGGCGGCGATCTGGTCGTCGTTGGTCACATCGCAGGGATAGAGCGGGGATTCGCCCGGCAGGGTTTCGACAAGGTCTTCGACCCGCCCCTTCAGCTTGTCGTTCTGATAAGTGAAGGCCAGCTCGGCACCGGCTTCGCTCATACCCTTTGAGATCGCCCAGGCGATGCTGCGTTTGTTGGCAACGCCAAGGACGACGCCTTTTTTACCCTGGAGGAGGTTCGTCACGGTCATTTGTATTTCCTGGAAAAGAGAGGTGAGCTGGAGAAGATGTTTTCGGTCGTTCATAGAAACCGCAAAACAGCGTCCCAGGGCCGGAATTGTGATGGATTTGAAGTGGCTGGGCAAGATTTTCTTTG
>CAJWZY010000013.1 GCA_913050545.1 uncultured bacterium
TTTCTTCTGAAACCACCGCCGCGTATGCGTCAAGCGCGGTTCCGAAACTAACCCGCCCCAGCCCAAACCGAACAAAGCTGTCATGGAATCCCAGACACTTGCCCGGCAGGAGGAAGAGCATGGCAAGCTTGCCGCGGCAGAGAAAAAAGATGAGGCCCAGCTCAAGGCAAGCGCCCAGGCGCTTGCCGCGGCCCAGAAAAAAGCCGCCGGGCTGGCCGCCGAGGTGTCGAGCTCTCTCGAGCTGAGAGCTGTATCCAAGGCCGCACTGGATGAGTCCAGTGGCGCGCTGAGCAAAGCCCGGGCTCGCCTCGGGCAGTTGACGTCCCAGGTAAAGTCAGCCGAAGAGGCCGCCTCTGTCCAGAAGACCGCATTGGACAAGGCCGCTGCCGGCCTCCACGTGGCCAATGCCCGCTCTGGAAAATGGAAAGCCGCCATAGAAATTGACAAGGCACTGAAAGTCCTCGCCCAGCGGCGAGCAGAGCACAACGCCAGCCTGGTCGCTGTTGAGGAGAGCAAAATCGGCGCCCAGGGAGCCGTGGCACGTGTAAAGAACCTGCAGGGGCAGATCAAGGCCAGCGCGGAGAATGCCCGGAAAGCAGCGGAGAGCGCGGCGGTGGCCGCGAAAACCCTCCTCGAGAAGGCGGTCGGCTCATCCAGCAAAGCCGCAGAGATCATTGCCAGCACGGACAGTCTTGAGCTCAGCACTCCCGACCCGGCGAAGGTCGAGCAGGCCGGAAAACTGATCACCGACCTGAAGGAGTCTTCCGACAGCCTTGCCATTGCCCTTGCAAGCTCTCTAAAAGCGTGGGAGGACAGCAACCAGCAGATAAAAGCCGTCGCCGCCAGGGGGGCCGAGCTCACGAGCATACTCAACAAGGAGCTGGCAGCGGTGAAAGCCATGGGAGAGAAACTCCAGCTCGCCAGGGCCGCGGCAGCCAGGGCAGAGGCCGCGGTCAATACCGCGAAAGCCGACTGGGAAAAGTGGACCAGCTCATTTGAAACCGCCAGCCAGGGCTCACAGCCTTCAGCGCCGGTTGTGGCAAACAACTGAGCCGGCCTCTCTCAGTCGCTGACGAAGATCTCCAGGGCGCGCCCCAGGTCGGCCCACGCTTTCTCTGGAGAAATCTTTGCCGGAAGCTCCAGGGTGATCGTGGGGACCTGCAGATCTCCACCCGCGTAGCTGCCCAGTGAGCCGGGAGTCGGATAACCGATCGACGGCTTGAGAGGATAGCCGCTGGCCTGCGCCATCGACCTCGCGAGACCGGCGGCGGGGCCATCGTAATTGACACAGAACAGGGGCGCGTGCACTGCAAGGATCCTGGCTGGCCCGAACTGGCGAATCATCTTCATCAGCGCCTTCGTCTCCGGCTCGCTGGAGGGGTAGGGACCGTTACGCTTGCTCTTCTTGAAGTTCCTGGCGGGAAAATTCCTGTTGAGGTCCACTCCACGGGAATTGTAGCGACTCCTTTTGAGGAGGCCATCGGGATTCAGCACCGGGATCACCACCAGCCGATGACCGGCATAAAGCTCCGGGTGGCCCTTGAGGTGGCCAAGAAGGGTTCTAAGCAAAGGCTCACCGGCCGGCTCGTTTCCATGGATGACCCCGAAGATGAGATAGGCCGGCCCACGGCCACCGGTAATCTCGGCGGTGATCACACGGCCTTCAACCGAGCGGCCAATAACCTCCGAATGAAAACCTCCGGAAGAAACGCGAGCTGATGGAGCGGAAGAACAGCCCGCAAGAGCAAGGCATAAGAAAATTGGAGTCCAGCTGTTCACACCCGTTCCTTACCACTCATACCTGTTTGCCAGGGATCCTCAACAACTCCCTGAATCATAGACGCATTCCGATGCGTTGCCCGGAGTCGGATCCCGGCCACACTCCTGCGCTCCCGGCGCAGGCAACGGCTCACCACCGAGGAAGAGCCATCCCAGCAGGCGGATGGCGTCGGAGATATCAACCTTTCCATTGTCGTCACTGTCAGCCGTGTCGAGGCACCCCGGCGCGCCGGAGCCCTGGAAAAGATAGTCCAGGACCAGGATCGCATCCGTCAATTCCACCGAGCCGTTTCCATCTGTATCGCCGCGGCGGAAGAGATCCCCTTCCGGAGGCGGCAGGTCACCCTCCCCGGGAACGCGACTGCTACCCGGGAATGAGGCCGGCCCTTCGATGTCGGTCCTGTAAACGCCGAGGGTCACTCCCCCGTCTCCAGGTGCCACGTTCGCATCGAACCAGAAATTATACAGGCTGCCCCAGCCAAGAGGATTGGAATCGGGGTGCTCGGCAAACGAGCTCGTCGACCAGGTCACTCCCGAGTTGTCCCGCACGCCACTCCATGGTTCGTTGTTGAAGCCGTCCTCCGATGATTCAACAGCGCTGAAGCCGATACCGGTAACCGTCACATCCTCGCCAACCGGGATCGAGAGGGACGAAGCCGAGCGATGCATATCAAGATTATAGAGCGCGTACTCGTAGTGGTAGGTCCCATCCGCGTTCTCGCTGACATGGGCATCCAGGTAGCAGCGCCCATCATCGACCAGCTTGCCTTCGGGAATAACCGTCCGGCTGCCACCTTCCCAGGCATCGATCGCCGGCCCCTGGTTGCCGATCACCTGGCGGAAATCGAAATCCCATTCGCCGCCGGGGCTTCCGGAAATATCAATCTCCTGCCAGCCAAGGCTGTTGGTGTGATCTGTGTCATCGTGGGAAAGCGTGAAAAGCTCGACGAAGTACCGTGCACCCGGATTCGCCGCGGGATCGATATCTGCATCCCTCGCCGTAAGACGGTGCTGGAGCGGATCGTGTTGCGAGCTGGTGGTGTCGATATGCGAGCCTGCGTAGACAAACTCGCCGGTCCAGGGATTGATCTCGTAGCGGGGCCCGAAGGTCCTCTGCAGGGCATTGGTGCTGACACCGTAGATGTCAGCGCAGCCCGAACCCAGGTTGCCATCCGGGTCCCGGCGACAGGCCAGGCCACAAACTCCACTGGTCTGCGAGGCCGCAAATCCATGCTTCGCCCAGGACTGCCCGAGCTGCTCGAGGCGACCACCCTGCATACGATAGAGATTGAAGACGAGGAAAGGATGCCTCGGGTCCGGATTGCTGTACCAGTCCACCGACTCGCTGCCCATATTGCAGATCGTCGACTGCATTGAGATGGACACCACCTCCGAGAGCCGGCCCATCTGCCTGATGCTGCTCATGCTCGAGATGGTGATATCCGCCCCATCTCCCACAGGAGGAGGCTCCGCACAGCCGAGCCCGAGGGTAAAGTCTCCGCTCGCGCCGTTGTAGCCGGAGACCCGGATCCAGTAGCTTTCACCGGCCTCGACCTCGTAGGCCACCGTTGACTGAAGACTACAGGAGTCATCATTGCAGGCCAGCTCGTTCTCCTCGGTAGGCGGACACCCGGAATGAATCGAGAGGACGGTGTCATACGCGCTGCCGCAGGTGCTGGCGGTCAACAGGCAGGCCTCCGTGGCGACATGACGAAAGATCGCATCCGGGCTGCGGGCAGAGCTTCCGCAGGAGGCGCTGCCGGTGTTTTTCAGCTCGGAGGTGTCCCCCTCCACTGTATCCGTGATACTCACCTCCCGTACGTCTTCACAATTCTCAGGCTCCGGCTCGGGATCCGGACCGGGGCCATCTCCCTTTGAGGCCACCTCGAGAGTATAGTCACCCGTATCGCCACGGTACCCGGCAAGGCGAATCAGGTACTCCTCTCCGGCAGCCGCATCAAACTCCACCTCCGACTGCCTGGACCCCGCGGCACAGGCATCGTCATTGCAGGTGATCTCGTTGTCTTCCTCGCCCGGGCACCCGGGATAGACCGAGAGAACCGTATCAAAGTCACTCCCGCAGGTGCTGACCATCACCCGGCTGGCGGTCTCGGCGCTGAACCTGAACCAGTGAGATGGGCTGTTGTCGGAACGTCCACAATCAGAACCCCCACCCCTGGGCGCGCCGCTGGTAGAGCCGTTGATGCTCTCTATGCCAATCCCCGCCGCCTCGGCACAGGAATCCTGGGCAACAAGGCTGCCGCTGGCGGAAAGGCCGGAAAACAAAACAAAGCAGGCGACCGCTTGAACAGGGATGAACCACCCCGATTTCTTCTGCATTAGAACAGCTCCAGTGAATATTTTTTAGCTTACCGGGGTGTTGCAGATCGAACCAGGGAGCTGCCCACCCCTTTTCCCCGCAGGAACCAGCCAAGAGGGCCGGACCCCTGCCCTGAGGCAACAATTATACAGGTAATCTGATGGGAGGGCATCTCCCGGGTATAACATATGTCCAGACAGCAAGGCGCTGGAGATGAACAACCGGCATTCGACCCGGTGACAGGGCAGCTCCTGCAAAGTACGCACCAGTAAAGACGGAGGCAGGCATGGGTTTGCGGGACTGGCTGAAACGCCGGCGGCTGGAAAAACAATGCCGAAGACTTCTGCGAGATCTTTTCCGGGATCCCGCGCTGCTGAAAGGCACCTCCCTGCGCCCCGCCCATTCATCGCGCTGCGTCTTCATCGACCTCGAGGCCCGCGGCGGCGAGCTCACGGTGATCCGCTTCGGGATACTACGCCATCCACGCCCCTACGCCTTCAGCCGGCAATCTCACGAGGTGATTGAATACTACACCTGGGACCTGCCCGCGTCCCGGATCCAGGTGGAGCGTGGCATTAACCTGACCCGGCTCCAGGGAAACGATTCCTGCGACTGAACAGCAGGAAGCGATTCAACCGTACTTGCGGATGAGCTCTCTGAAATTCGAGCGCGGCGCCCGGATCAGGCCGCCCTTGATCTTCTCTCCCTCGGGATCGACGTAGACCCTGCTGGTCGGCAACTTCACCCCCGGCCTCTTCAAGCCCAGGATATGGATATTGAAGATGAAGCTATTGTCGGTGAGAGCCTCGAACCAGTGGATGTTGTCCTTGTAGTCGGAAACCGAAGAGTGCTCTCCCGCCTTGAACTTGCGATCGATGGTCGGCTTGATGATGAGGTGCTTCGGCTGGTCTTCGAGACGATCGAAATGGCGACCGTGCAGATCGCCCTTGAGGATCAGGAAGGCCGTCGCCATGTTGTTGTGACCATGCGGAACAACCGAGTTTCCCTTGTTGAGCGCAAAGATCTGCTTGCCGAAGGCCAGCCTGTCAGGTGCCCCGTCCGTCTTCTTGAAGTTGAAACGGAGGCTGGTTTCTGACTTCGCCTTGATCTTCAGGTTCTTGCGCAGGCGCTCGAAATCAACCAGCTCCAGCAGCTCATCAAGGCGGACCTTCGAAAAGAGCTCTTCGATCTTCTCCTGCCAGATGACCTGCTTGATGTTTTCATCCTTGAGGTCCCGGCATACCTGGTTGACCCCGGCAAGCCATTTACCCGTAACGGGCTTTACCTCGTTTCCAAAGGCATCATTCTCAAAGAGAGTCTCCAGCAAAGACCAGGTAAGAAGGGAGCCGATTGTGCCTCGTGCGAACTCTCTGCGTGACAGTTTATCCATGTTAGCTTCCCTCTAAATTTAGAGCCCCAGGGCCCGGTCCATTCGTTCGGCTATCTCCTTAAGACGCGCCTTGCCGCCACCGCCGACCTCGGCCGTAGCCCAGCCACTGAAACCGATTTCCTTGAGCGCCTTGCGGACGTCAGCCCAGTCTACGTCTCCATCTCCGATCTTGCAAAAACCGTTCTTCTTCCCCCACCCCTTCACATCGAGCTTTACGATCCGGCGCCCCAGGGTACGAATCCACTCCGCCGGCTTGCCGTACTTCTGGTGATTACCGATGTCAAAATAAGAGCCCACCCAGGGACTGTTGACTGCATCGAGGTATGCCGCCAGCTTGTCAGCGCTCTGGTTGTCCGGACCGCCGTGAACATAGCAGAAACCGTTCCAGACATTCTCAATCAGGATGTGAATTCCCAGCCGCGAGCTCAGCGGCAGCACCTTACGGATCTGCTCAATCGACCGCTCCCAGACCTGCTCCTGGTTCTCTTTCTCCTTATTGGCAACCCGGCCTGGAACCAGCAGGACCGAGGACCCACCTACCAGGTGCGTATCACGCACAGCAGTCTCGAGGCCGGCGCGGCCCCTCTCCCTGACCGCGGGATTGGGATCGGAGAGCCTTGTTCCCCAGTGGATGGAATCAACCGCCCCGTGAATCGGAAAGTCGACCGCCTTGCTCGCAGCCAGCGCCGCCTTCTTATTGCAGCCGCCGGGACTGTTCAGCTCGACACCGTCATAGCCGAGCTCCTTGAGAAGCTCGAACTTCTCCTGGATGGAGAGCTTGCCCTTGACCATCCCGAACTTGACCGATTTATAGATCCGGCCCCGATGCTCGCCGGTCGAGGCCTGTGGAGAACGGGCGGAGAGTGTTGTCATGCCCAGCGCCGAAACAGCACCTGCTGCCGAGGCACAGATAAATCGTCTTCTTCCCAAAGGCTCAATCATTAGTCAGCTCCGTTGAATTCTGGTTCCTCTTTATTTCAGCAGACCGACAATGTAACCCAAAGTCTCCCCGCAGGAGACACAAGATTTCCCTCTCCTTCGATGCCTGCCGCCGCCCCCAATAGACTCGAAAAAAAGAACGCCATCACTTAGGCTGTCCCGGTCGGCAACAGCCTGGACCCGGCCGGTCGTGCCGGCAAAACAACCTACAGGGAAATCGAGGGAACGATGAGCAAGCTACAGGCCTATATCGATGAGCGTAAAGAACTGAACCTGCAGGAGCTCGTCGAGCTGCTGAAGATCCCGAGTGTCAGCACCGATCCGGCGCTTGCAGGCGATGTCAGCAACTGCGCCCGACGCATGGGCGAACTGATGACAGAGGCCGGCCTCGAAACCGAGATCTTTGAAACCAAAGGGCATCCAATTGTTTACGGGGAACGCCTCGAGGCCCCGGGAGCGCCGACCGTCCTCGTCTACGGCCACTACGACGTACAGCCATCGGACCCCGATGATCAATGGGACAGCCCTCCCTTTGAGCCGACTGAAAAAGATGGATATCTCTATGCTCGCGGGGCTACCGATGACAAGGGCCAGTTCTACGCGCTGATCAAAGGCATCCAGGCCTCCAGGGAGGTTAACGGGAAGCTGCCCTGCAACGTCAAGGTCCTCTGCGAAGGCGAGGAAGAGGTCGGCAGCCCCAACCTTGATCCCTTCATTCGCAAAGAGCTCGACAGGCTGTCCTGCGATATCGTCTTTATCTCTGATTGCAGCCAGTTCGGCATCGACATGCCGGCGATCACCTACGGCCTCAAGGGGCTCTGCTACCTCGAGGTCTTCGTCAAGGGCCCCTCAACCGACCTGCATTCCGGCACCTTCGGAGGCTCGGTGGCCAACCCCGCCAATGTCCTCACCTGCCTGATGGCTGCCTGCCAGGGACCCGATGGGAAAATCGCGATCCCGGGCTTTTATGATGACGTCAGGCCGCTGGAGGACTGGGAGCGAGCGATGATGGCGGAGCTTCCCTTTGACGAGGAGGAGTTCAGAAAATCAGTTGGCGCGGTGAAGGTGTTCGGCGAGGCCGGCTATACCACCCTTGAGCGAAAAGGGGCCCGGCCGACCCTCGACATCAACGGAATGATCAGCGGCTTTACCGGTGAGGGAGCGAAAACCGTTCTGCCGGCAACCGCCAGCTGCAAATTCTCCATGCGCCTGGTACCCGACCAGGACCCCGACAAGATTGCAACGCTTGTAAGCGACTTCCTGAACGAGATGGCTCCTGATACCGTAGAGGTGGAGGTGCGTCCCCACCACGGCGCCAGCCCGGTCATCGTTTCGCGCGATGGCACAGCTGTCAAGGCCGCTGAGAAGGCCCTCGAGACGGGGTTTGGCAATCGCCCTGTATTCGTGCGCGAGGGAGGCTCCATCCCTGTAGTCAACACCTTCCAGGAGGCGCTTGGAGCCGAGAGTCTCCTGGTCGGCCTTGGGCTCCCGGACGACAACCTTCACGCACCCAACGAACACTTCCGCATCGTTGATTTCCACCGCGGCGCTGTAACCATGGCCGCCTTCCTCGAAGAATACGGCAAGGGCGGGGACTGAGCCGGGGCCGGAGCCTGCCCTAGGACCCTGTTGCGGGCTTCGTGGATGGAGCCTTGCTGCCGGCAGGGGGCAATTTAAGCGGCTTGCCCGCTCCTGAAGTAACCGCGTCCTTGAGGAAAATCTCGATATGGGTTGCTTCCCTCAGGCGCTTGAGGTCCTGGGAACGGGCAATCTTCTGGCGTTCATTGAGGAGGGTGCTCTCTATATCGGACTGCGCCTCAGCATAACTTTTTGGCTTCCCCGTGACGACATTCTCCATGCGGAAGAAATAGACCCTGGCAGAAGCCCTGTGGGGGCCGGAGACCTTCCCCTTGGCGAGCGCCCTCAGCGCCTGCGGTATAGGGAACTGGAAATGCTTGAGCTCGCTCCACTTCTGCTGATGTAAGCTCTTGCGCAACCTGGGGTTCCCCGGGTGCTCCTCGGAGAATTTCACGGCAAGGTCGCCAAAAGACTCTCCTGCAGCGAGCCCGTCATTTACCTGCCGGATCTTCACGGGAAGGTTGATATCGGCACCGAGCACAATCTGCTGAAAAACAACCTCCTGCGGGGTGGAGAACTTGTCCCGGTGACTTCGATAGTAGGCGCGGGACTGGGCTGGAGAAATAAACCGATCTATTCTAGGCAAGACCTCCCGGTAGAAGTAATCATTCCTCAGGAGCCGTTCACGGACCCTGCGAATGACCTCTTCTCTGCTGTTGCCGAACTCGCTCTTGTGCTTGGCAAAGTAGTCCTCCCTCGTGGTGAACTGCTTGTAGCCGGTCTTCTGGAGGCCCTCAATCTCATCGTCGATAAAAGACATCACCAGCTGAAGCGGCACGCCCGTATCGAGATCTCTTCCAGGAAGTAACCCAATCCCTGCCTGCAGAATCAGTTCACCATCGATCATCTGTTTCAGGATCAGCTTCTCTTCGTGCCGGTGGTTGATCTCCGCCGGAGACACCTTGATCCGCAGGACGATCTCGTTGATTCGCCGGGTGAGCCGTTTTTTCAGCTCTGCTCGCGTGATGACCTTGTTGCCGACGATGGCTGCGATGCCGCCAAGGGTCCTCTCCTCGGTCCGCGGAGCAACCTCCTGCCCGGGGGGTTCTACCACAGGAGGTTTTACGGGCGAACCCTGGCCTGGAGGGCCCGCCGGGACCTGCGTCAGTATCTGTGTCACGATCAACACAGCCTTACTCAACATATAAAACTCCTGTTCGAACAGCTTGCCGTACACCGTTAATGTAATGTTTCACTTCGAGATGTCCATGAATCGTCGCCCAAGGCGGCGGGATTGGGGAAATTCACCGGTCTCAAGCCACTGGGATACGAGTAAAAACACCTCTTTGCCGGGCTTTTTCATCTTTTCAAGCAGCCCTTCTTTTTCGAGGCAGACAGCCACCGTCGAGCTGTCCAGGACGACAACACGGTAAGGACAGCCATCGAGAAGGCCCTTCATCTTCGCCCCGCCCCTGAGCAGAAGGTTGCCCTCTTCACAGCCAATATATTCTATCTCCCAGGCGTTGCAGTCAATCCGCAGCCGCTGCAGGTCAAAGAGCTGCACCACGGGGGGAGGCAGCTTCCCGTAGCAATCCCTTAATTCATCGCAAAGATCAGCAAGCGAATCCGGACTCCGGGCTGTTGAAATCTTCCTGTAGATCTCGAGCTTGGTCTCCTGTGACCGGATGAACTCATCGGGGATAAACGCTCTCAAGGTGAGGTCGATCTCAACACTGACCGGCTCGCTGTAGCGCTCATCCTTCATTGTATGAATACACTTCTCCAGCAGGCGGCAGTACATCTCATAGCCGACCGTGGCGATATGCCCACTCTGCTGTTTACCGAGAATGTTGCCCGCCCCCCGGATCTCGAGATCGCGCATGGCAATCTGGAAGCCGGAACCCAGCCCGGAAAATTCAACCAGCGCCTTCAGGCGCTTGAGCGCATCTGGATTCACATGACGCCGCTCCGGCAGGAAGAGATAGCAATAGGCCTGGTTCTTATAGCGACCGACCCGGCCTCGAAGCTGGTGAAGGTCCGCGAGACCATAGCGGTCAGCCTCGTTGATAATGATGGTGTTGACCCTGGGGATGTCGATTCCGCTTTCAATGATGGTCGTGGCGATCAGGACATCCGCCTCGTGCCGCATGAAGGCTCCCATCCTCGTCTCCAGCTCCCGTTCTTTCATCTGGCCATGCACCACCAGCGTCCGCGCCTCAGGGACTGCGTGGCGCACCTCGCTCTCGAGCACCTCGATATCCATAACCCGGTTGTGGACCAGGTAGACCTGCCCATCCCGGTTCAGCTCCCGGATGATGATCTCCCGCATGTGGTCTGAATCAAACTGGCTGATCTCCGTCTGGATTGCCATCCGCCCCTGCGGTGGCGTGGCCAGGCTCGAGATGTCTCTTATGCCCAGGAGGGCCATATGAAGGGTTCTTGGAATTGGCGTTGCCGAGAGGGTCAGCACATCAACCTGCTTGCGAAGCTGCTTCAGCTTTTCCTTATGGACCACGCCAAATCTCTGCTCTTCATCAATGACAACCAGGCCCAGGTTCCTGAAGCCGACATCCCGGGAGAGAAGGCGATGGGTGCCTATCAGGATATCCAGCTGCCCCTTGCTTGCCCGCTCTACAACCTCCTGCTGCTGGGCACGTGTACGGAACCTGCTCAGAACATCAATCGTTACAGGAAAGCCGGCCATCCTCTCTGCAAACGACTTGTAGTGCTGCTGGGCCAGTAGTGTTGTCGGCACGAGGACAGCGGCCTGGCGCCCCCCCTCGACCGCCTTGAAAGCCGCTCGCATCGCCAGCTCGGTCTTGCCGTAACCCACATCTCCGCAAACGAGGCGATCCATTGGCCGGGCGGCCTGCATGTCCTCCTTGATCGCCAGGGTCACCTCGACCTGGTCGATGGTGTCCTCAAACGGAAAGGAGGCCTCAAACTGGCGCTGCCACTCACTATCTTCATCGCAGGCGATGCCCGAGCGCTCCATTCGCCCGGCCTGGACATCAAGCAATTCGGCAGCAAGATCCATCAGGGCCGCCTCGACCTCGTCCTTCTTGCGTGACCATTTCATCCCCCCCACCTTGTCAAGGACCGGGGCGCGATCTCCGCTGCCGATGTATTTCTGGACCAGGTCAATCTTCGAGACCGGGACATATACCTTCACATTCCCCTTGAAAACCAGTGCCAGGAACTCCTGCTCAATCCCGTCTTTTTCAAAGGCCTCGATGCCAAGATAGCGTCCGATTCCATGTACAAGGTGAACAACATGGTCACCGCTTTTGAGCTCCAGGAAGCTCCGGATCGCCCGGCCGGCTACAGTCTTCGCCCGGCGGGGACGCCTGACAATCTGGCGATTGAAGAACTCCCGTGCAGTCAGGACCGCCCGGGAGAGAGCCGTCACCTCGAAACCGCGACGGAGCGGGCCGACCTTGAGGGAAATACTCTCCTGGGCGTCAAGCTGGTTATCTCTGAGCAGCTCGAGGAAGCGCTTGCGCTCCCCCTCGCTTTCGCAATAGAGGACCAGGTCAGTGCCCCCTGCGATTCGCGACCGCAGGGATTCAAAGGCCCGGACAATATCTGCCGAAACGGCCTGCTCAACTGACCCGAAGCCGAGATTGATTGCCGGCATGGAATCCGGGGTGGGTGGCATGCAGGAGGCGTACAGGTTGCCGCAGCGGCGAAGCTCTCGCAGGAAGCTGTCCCTGCTGGACTCACCCTCGGAACCCAGGAGATTGTGGAAGACCTTCGCAGCCCTTTGCAGAACTGCCTCATCTTCCCACAACACAACCCGGTCCTCCTCCCGAAGATAATCAAGAAGAAGCGCCTCCTTGCCCCGGTAGCAATCCTGGAAGATCCCGGCGCGATCAGCCAGGACCAGCTCCAGCCGGCTCTCGCCGCAATCCGGCAGAGAGCGCTGGCTGGTGGGGTCATACCGACGGATCGATTCAATCGAATCACCGAAATACTCGAGCCGGACAGGGGTGTCGCTTGCATGGGCAAAAACATCAAAGATGTCACCGCGACTGGAAAACTCTCCAACCTCCTCGGCAAGACGCACGTTGCGATAGCCCTTCTCTGTGAGCATCTTTGCCAGCTCGCCCGGCGGCAATTCAAGGCCGGGGTGAAGCTCCAGCCTGTCCTTGCCAAGAGCAGCAGCCTGCGGCACCGGCTGGATAAGCGCATGAATCGGGGTCACGATGAAACCGCCTCCTCCATCACGCCTCAGCAGGCGCTCAAGAACATGCAGGCGCTCACCGTAGACCAGTGGATCAGGGCGGGAATCGGGCTGGAAAAGAGAATCCCAGGCCGGAAATGGCAACGCGGCCGCGGCGGCGAAGGTCTCAATCTCTTCAAGCAGGTGCTCAGCATCCTCCTGGCAGGAGGTCACGACAACACAGTGGCCGTTTCTCTCTTTGTCCTGCTCCATCCAGGCCCCGAGGAAAAACGACAAAGCCCCCCCCCAGAAACCGCCAATCCTGGCCGGACCAGCATTCAGCAGGTCCACAGCCTGGCGGAACTCATCGGTTTGCCTGTAATCCTGGATCAACTGGCCGCTCAATCTTCCTGCTCTTCTCCGTTTCCGTCTTCAACAATCATGGTCAGGGTTATTCTTGCCGCCTCCTGCTCCGCCTCTTTCTTAGCCGTCCCCTTGCCGATGGCATAACGCTTGTCACCGATCACGGCAACCACCTCGAAAGATTTCATGTGGTCGGGACCCGCCTCCGACACCACCCGGTAGGTTGGCGTCAGGCTGAGAACTCGCTGGGACCATTGCTGCAACAGGGACTTGTAGTTGCGGTGATGCTCATCGCTGGCCACCTTCAACACCTGGTGATAGATGTTCCTCAACACAAAACGTCGGGCCACCTCGAGTCCCCCATCCTTGTAAATAGCCGCGACCACCGCCTCGAATACATTTGCCAGCAGCGAGTTCGGGAGTTTCTTGCGCCGGGTTACACCCTTGCCGACATTATAAAGCCCTCCCAACCCCAGGCGCTGGCTCTCCTCAGCCAGTATGTTCGTCGACACGACGACCGATTTGATCTGCGTCAGCTCACCCTCATCACGGTGCTGAAAGAAATTATAGAGGAACTCCGTCATCACCAGGCCGAGAACGGAGTCTCCGAGAAACTCCAGGCGCTCGTTGGATGGGTTGTCAATCGTCTTGATCGATGAGTGGGTCAGGGCCTGGTGAAGAAACCGGAGATCCCTGAACTGGTATGAAATCTTCTGCTCACATTCGCGAAGATTATTGAGGTCGGAATCATCGAGCTCTTCCTCCGCCCAATACTCCATCGTTTCCGTCATTCGCTGTTCGCTCCTGTTCCTGGAGCCCGGCGGAAGTGTTGTCCCGGGAGCTCTCCAATATCATCTTCTCCCTGCACGACAACAGAAGCGCCGTGCGGGGCTACGATAAGAACAACGAGAACGGGAAGAACCGATCGACGCCCAGCGGAAACGATCCGTTTTTCTCGGTCTCTATTCTCTACTGTCTTATTATCGTCTCTCAGGGCCCGTCATGTTAACACTTGTTTTCAATCACTTATCGATAGCAAACAGGCCGCGCTCCCAGCGGAGCTCCACCAGGCGCGGCCAGAAACGGTGTTCGCTGAACCGAACACTGATCCCATCGAACCGATAGCTGCCGGGCTCCCGCGAAAGACTCTGAATATAGGCTCGGGCAGCGCGGCGGAGACAACGGCGCTTGGCCGCATCGATCTTCTCGAAACCCTCACACCAGGAACCGGCCCTGGTCGACTTGACCTCTATGAAGACCAGCAGGTCCCCCTGGCAGGCCACGAGGTCAAGCTCCGCGCCAGCGATCCGAACATTGCGAGCCAGGATATCCAGGCCGTGACGAGCCAGGTAACCGGCAGCTTTTCTCTCACCCAGACGGCCCAGGGCGGCGCTGTTTATTCGGCTGGAACCTCCGAGCAGCCCACCTATCCAGGCGGGAACCCTCACCAGCTATCCCCACCCCGCCGCATACTCCTGGCAGCGACAGGGCCCGGGGGCATCTCAGTTTACGCCGGCAGCCGCTTCGGAAGATTCCTCGCCCCGGGGCTCGTCGGCCTCCTCGGCAGGGGCCTCCTCCTGGGGCTCTTCAGCAGCCTGGCTGGCGGCCGCTTCCTTCGCCGCGGCAGCGGCAAGGCGGGGGTCATCTCCCCGGCGTTCCTTGACGCGAGTAGCCTTACCAATGCGGTCACGCAGGTAAAAGAGTCTTGACCGGCGGGCCTTGCCCTTGCGCCGCACTTCGACCGTCAGGATGACCGGCGAGTGGAAAGGAAAGGTCCTCTCTACACCCTCTCCGGCAACAATTCGGCGCACCGTAAAGGTGGCTGTAATCGAATTCCCACCCTGGATCTTGATGACCGTGCCGGTAAAGATCTGGACCCGCTCTTTCTCGCCCTCGCGGATCTGTACCTGGACATCGACTGTGTCTCCCACCCGGAAATCTCCAAGTGGGGTTTCGCGTTTGTACCGGGCTTCTACCTCGTCGATCAGATTAGTCATTTTCTTGTACTCCAGTCCACCCCTCTCGGAGTCGGACGTTCTGGTAATTAACCTGCCGCAAACGGACAGGCAATGCCATCAGCCGATTTCAACCTGCTGCTCAGGTCTTATCGTGCTCCTGGCCGGTTTCCTGTAATTCCTTGTTCTCCAGCAGGTCGCCACGCCGCTCCCTGGTTCTTTCCAGGGACTGCTGACGACGCCACTGCTCAATCTCCGCATGGTTGCCCGACAACAGAACATCGGGAACCTTCAGCCCTCGATATTCAGGTGGCCGGGTGTATTGCGGGTAATCCAATACTCCGTTTTCAAAAGACTCCCGGGAAGAGGATTCCGGATGCCCGAGGGCACCGGGAAGCAGGCGGACGATCCCGTCCACCAGCACCATCGCAGGGAGCTCTCCTCCGGAGAGCACATAATCTCCGATAGAGACTTCCTCGAAGTCCAGCCCCTCGATGATTCGTTCATCAAATCCTTCGTAGTGGCCACAAAGCATCACAATCCGCTCCTCCTGGGCCAATTCGCGCATCAGGGGCTGGTCAAGCCGGCGCCCCTGGGGTGTCAGGATGATTTTGCGGACACGACCATCGGCCAGGGGCTCTACCTCGCTGAGGACACTCTCTACCGCATCGAAAACTGGCTCGGGCTTAAATACCATCCCCGGGCCGCCGCCATAGGGGCGGTCATCAATCGAGCGATAGCGGTCCTCGGTGAAATCGCGAAGGTCTACGCAATTGATCTCGGCGAGCCCGGACTTCACGGCACGCCCAACGATGCTTTCGCCCATTGCGGAAGAAAACATCCCCGGGAAAATTGTGATGATATCGAATCTCACGGCCATGGTTCTGCAACTCGTCGAAAAGAAAAGTGTTTCTGCCGGACCCGCTCATTCCACCCGAGGCGGAGGCCCCACCGGCCACTGGCCGGACTGGGTCACAACAAATAAACTCGCTGTGTCGTAGTGAGCTTTCTTTCAAAGGTTCCTATTCGCTGGATTCTTCAGCTGCGGCGTCCTCAGCAGGAGCTTCTTCAGCTGCGGCTTCCTCAGCGGGAGCTTCCTCAGCGGGAGCTTCCTCAGCAGGAGCTTCCTCAGCGGGAGCTTCCTCAGCAGGAGCTTCCTCAGCAGGAGCTTCCTCAGCAGGAGCTTCCTCAGCGGGAGCTTCCTCAGCTGCGGCTTCCTCAGCGGGAGCTTCTTCTACCTGGGCCTCAACAACTTCAGCCTCGGCCTCGGCACTTTCTTCAGCCTCGGCTTCCGCCTCAGCTGCAGGGGCTTCTTCCTTGGGCTCAGGCGGTGCCTGCTTATTCTTAGCCTTCTGTTTTCTTTTTCTTTTCCGCTCGAGGCGCTCATCGCGGGCGGCTCGCTTTTCCGCGCTCAGTGGGCGCGGCCCGGGACCTTCCTCGGATTCGTTTTTCTGTTCCGGGGAACCCAGCTTCCGTCGGGTTTTCACCTTCTTGACCTTGCCAAGACCTTCTACACTCTCCAGGCGCAGAAAAGTCAGCACTGTCAGCGAGGGTGTCGCACCGACACTGATCCAATACTCTGCCCGTTCCTTATCGAGGTGGAACTTCTTCTGGTTGTCCTCAATGAAAGGATCGTAATAGCCGATGCTCTCGATGTATTTGGCATCGCGGGCACGGCCTTTTTCTATTGCACAGATCCTGTAGAAGGGGCGGTGAGTTTTACCCATCCGCCTCAGGCGCAGCCTGACCGACATTCAACTACCTCCAGTTGCAATCATTAGCCGGGCCAACGACCCGACATGAAAAACTTAACTTATTCTAATCCAATACCTTAAAGCCCTTCCGCCAGTCTCTCGGAAGGTGCAAAAGATGGGCAATTATCCCCAATTAATCCGTAAGGTCAAGTGATTTAGGACGTTCGGGATCGAATGCCTCAAACACTTTATTGGGCTGATAATAAACCGGAAAAAAGGGGAAACTAGCGTCTTCCTGGGCGCCCGCCAGCCCTGGTATCACCGGCGCCGGCTTTTCCTGCGG
>CAJWZY010000014.1 GCA_913050545.1 uncultured bacterium
TTTACAGGTGTACTGAGTTTGCTCCAGGGGGCTGAGCAGGCCTCTTTATTGCCACCGGCGATGGTCAGTATGTGTTCACTAAATCTTTTTATTAGAGGACTTAGGTAACCAGTCTGTATAATTTTAGATCGGTTTGAAGCACGTCTGCAGCCTCCAGATTGGGTCGTGAAAGCTGCAGTGCGATCTCCTCCAGGGAATCGAGGTTTATCGGTCCTTGGACACGGGATTTCAGAGTAATTATTCTCAGGTAAAAACGAGGAGACATTGGCATGTCCAGTATGAATAGAAGAGTTGTTGCGTTGTTAATCGCGTTTGCAGGGGTTGTGAGTCTTGGTGGTTGCTCGACTGTTGAAGAGCTCGCCGGGAAAGTAGCCACGAATGTCAAAAACCGTGTAATGGATTTTGCTGATCCAGTCAGCGTTGGCATCGGGATGGGAATGGGAGCCAGCGTTCGGGCTACCAACTATGCCCAGGGTGGGGCGCTCTTCACATTAGCGAAAAACTCCTGTAGAGGGCGGGACGTGCAGTCACCGATCAACTTCGCTCCTGAATTCGGAATTTCTCCCCTTTTCCACGTTCGCAGTATTGCTGACCCACAAACGGGTTTTGATGGAAGAGCTGTCGTTGTCGGCAAGACCCTGGTCGACGCAAACGAGGAGAGCTGGAGCGGTTGGGCCGAGGATGAGCGCTGGCAGTGGATCCCTTCCCGGTCTGAATACGCAGCCCATTATGACCGCCATCTCTGGGATGTCGGCTTCTCTATCTATGGTGTCGTCGGGCTCGACCTGGCTGTCAACCTGGTTGAGACCCCCCTGGAGCTGGCTGATTTTCTCGCCGGTGTGATCACCCTTGGTTTTTACGACCCTGCTGGTGACGATCACAGGTGGGAAGGGCCGAAGTTGCTCGATACAGTCGCCGCCCAGTAAGGGCAGCTCCTGTTTTTTATTGAGTGGCCTTCTCAGTCCGTTGGAGGGGTTCCCCGCGGCTGCCAGTAGGGCTCCGCCCAGGAATCGGGAGTTTCACCCCTGGCCGCCCGCTCAAAATGTAACCTGAGCTTTTTCTCGATCAGGTCGTTGTTGAGGTAGGGAAGTCCGAGGCAGCGCCACAGGCGCTGGGCCTTCCCTTCCAGCGGCTCTCGACAGCAAAGGGAAAACTCGTCAGCTCTTCCTGCGAGAACATCATCAATATCGTTTGCCCAGTAGAATTCGTCGGGTTTTCCCGCTGTCTCAACGGGCTGGAAAGAGAGCCTGGCGAAGCTCAGCAGGTGATCGGTTTCCTCGTAATCACTGCCTGTTCCGTAGCGGATCCGGATCCGGTATTCTCCTTTTCCGTCCGCGAGAAGATGTTCAAGGGGGGGAGTTCTCGCGCCGATCAGCCAGGGCAGGAAGCGAGCCTGGAGGTATTCGGCTATCTGTCTTTTCTGGGTCTGGATATCACGCTGATCTTCAAGCAGGGGGCCTTGCGGGAAGTCTCGCTCCAGCTTGCTTTCCGGGTCAAAATGGCGTTCCTCTTCCTGGTCAAGAACGGTGACTCCCATCGCAGGTGTGGAGGATTGCTGCCTTCCCCCGGACAGCTCATGCAGGTGCCCGGGAACCAGCTCTTCGATGGAGTGTTGACAGCCGAATTGCCCGGCCACCTCGCGTTCCATGCGAACCCGGTCTTCAAGCCGGATCGGAAACAGGATGCGGTTGTAGCCGGTATCGAGGGCCTGTGGGTAGCAGATTCCCTGGCCTGTGAGGACCCGGACCAGGGCCGGGTTGCCCCAGAGGCTGTCAGCCTCTTCATCGAGGGGACTGTAGATGTCATACAGCTCGGCGTAGGTGGCCTCGATACTCTGTCCCAGCAGCTCCTTGCGTTGCTCTCCGTTCTTCGCCGAGAGCATGTTCATGGTGGAGTCACCCTCGTTCTTTACACCGAGGAAGCAGGCGGTCTGCACTCCCTGCCTGTTAAACCTGTCGGCGAGCTCCTCTCGTGCTGTTGAGTCATAGAGGGGCATGAGGGCATCTCCTTCGCCGACGAACACCTCCTCCTCGGTTTCGGCGATGAGGACCATTACATCGTCTTCATTGGTGGCTCGCAGCTCCGGGTTGAACATGGCTGTCAGCTTCAGGCCATGGAGGTTTGTTTCCTCGCCCTGGCGAAGCAGGGTGATCTCGATCTCCGGGAGATATTTCTGCAGGAGAGGTTCGAGATATTCCAGGCTCTGGGGCAGGAGGAGTACAGGGCAGGGATCAAGCTTTCGCAGCTCAAGCAATGCGTAGGGATCAAGGTGGTCTGTATGAGAGTGGGAGAGGTAGATGGCATGGATGGGCTGCAGCGCCTGCAGGTCGAGCCTGACACGTGGGAAGCGCCCCATCAGATCTCCGATGAGATAATCCGAGAGCCAGGGGTCTGCGAGGATCCGCACAGGCTCTCCCGCGGCCGGAGCCATCTCCAGGATGTAGCTGCTGTGCCCGAGTGATAGGATTTTCATCATGTCTCCGTGGTGCTGGGAACTTATTCTGCCCAAGAGAAGACCAGAGATTACCCCGAATTGCAACGGGAGCAGGATGGAGGCCCTTATCGCTCTGCAGGATTGCGGCGTTCCCATGGACGCAGCCTTCTGATATCCTCACGACTCGAGGGCTCGCCAGGAGAGCTTGGGACCGCAGGCAGATACCGAGAGGCAGGATGCATTCAAAAACGCGCGAACTTTTCATTCCCGGAAGCGGTAGAAAGGTGATTCAGCTGGTGCTGGACGGCCTGGGGGGGCTTCCCGACCCGGCAACCGGCCGTACCGAGCTGGAGACCGCCAACATCCCGAATCTCGACCGGCTGGCCAGCGGCTCTTCTCTTGGCAGGTCTCTTCCTGTTGCTGCCGGGGTCACTCCCGGGAGCGGCCCGGCCCACCTTGCCCTCTGGGGGTATGAGCCCTACGAGATTGAGTTCGGACGAGGAGTTCTTGAGGCGCTCGGCAGCGATTTCGATATGCAGCCTGGCGACCTGGCAGCGCGGGCGAATTTCGCCACGATTGACAGCGACAATATTGTTCATGACCGCCGGGCAGGGCGGCCACCAGATGAAGAAAATGTCCGGCTGTGCCAGAAACTCCGAGAGGGTCTCGAGGGCAAATTCCCGGATGTCGAGCTGCTCCTGCTCAACGGCAAGGAGCATCGGTTCACGGTGCTCTTTCGTGGAGGAGAGCTCGGTGCAGACCTGAATGACAACGATCCCCAGCGTGAAGGGCTGGAGCTTCTTCCGATTGTAGCCGGAGATTCCGCCTCCGAGCGCTCTGCGGGCCTGGTAGAGACCTTCCTGGGAGCGGCCCGGGAAATCCTGGCGGATGAAGAGGTCGCCACCGGCATGCTCCTGCGTGGATTTTCGGGTCTGCCGGAGATCGTTCCGTTTAACGAACTCTACGGTGCCGATTCTGCGGCTATCGCGGCCTATCCGATGTACCGGGGAGTCGCCCGGCTTGTCGGGATGAAGGTGCTTGGAAGTCCTCATGGACTCGAGGAAGAGGTCCAGTTGCTGGAGGAGAAGTACGGTGAGCACGACTTCTTTTTCCTGCATTACAAGGCAACCGACAGCGCCGGACATTCGGGCCTCTTTGACGAGAAGGTCAGTGCCCTCGAGGTCTTTGATGCGATACTGCCCCGTATCGAGGCTCTCGAGCCGGATGCGATCATCGTGACGGGGGATCATTCCACTCCATGCATCCACATGGAGCATAGCTGGCACCCTGTGCCGACTCTCATCTCCTCGAAGCTGGCGCTCAACAGGGCGGAGGCGGCTTTTACCGAGCGGCACTGCCTGGGTGGAGATCTCGGAAATTTCAAGGCTTCTGAGATGGTGACCCTCGCAATGGCGCATGCTTCACGGATGAAGAAGTTCGGCGCCTGAGGGCCCGCTATTCAGTCGTCCCGAGGATCTCCCGCGCCATCAGCTCCTGGGTGAGGGGAGCAAGAAGGATCCCATTGCGGTAGTGTCCAACCGCGGCGTAATACCCGCTCGGGGAGAGGGCGCCGATATATGGAACGTCCTGTTTCCCCATGGGGCGCAGCCCTGCCCAGGATTCCCGCGGCTGGATATCCCCGAGAAAAGGGAATATCCCGGCGGCTTTCTGGTGAAGAGCTTCGATGGCGGCGGGTTCAACGCTTTTGTCAAAGCCCTTGTCTTCGACCGTGGCGCCAACGATGACCCGTCCATCCCGGCGTGGAACGAGGTAGGTCTGGTGCGAGTAGATGGTATGCCTGGGAAGCTTCTCTTCGAAGCCGTTGCAGTCCAGCATGAGCATCTGGCCCTTCACCGGGTTGATGTCGACCTGCTCTACCTCGCCGGCGATTTTACCTGCCCAGGCACCGGCGGAGTTGATTACGATGGCAGAGCTGAAGTCTCCCTCCCGGGTTCGCACACCCCGGGCCGCTTCTTCCTGCACCAGTATTTCGAGGACCTCACAGTCCGGGTAGATCCTGACGCCAAGGTTTTTACAGGCTACCGCGAGAGCGGCGGTGAGAGCCCGGTTGTCGATGCTGCCTTCATCTTCGTAATAGAGGGCGCGGGTTATCTCCGGGCTGATTCCCGGCTCGAGCTCCCGGAGAGCATCTCCCTCGAGCAGGCGGGGGATTGCATCTTCGGAGCTGGTGCTGCCGGGCGTTTCTTCCCGGCTGAGTGGTGTGATGACGCCATCGAGCCGCAGGTCAACACAGAGACCGGTTTCTTCCTCCAGCTCCCGGGCGTAGTCCGGGTAGAGCTGCAGGGAGATCTCTCCCATCTCCGAAAGCGGTGAGCCCTTCTCAAATTCGAGTCTCGGGCACAACATGCCGCCGGCAGCATGGGAGGCTTCTGTGCCGGGTGAGCTCTTGTCGAAGAGGGCTATCGAAAGTCCCTGGGCAGCCAGCCGCCTGGCTATGGACAGCCCGATGATACCTCCTCCGATGATGCAACAATCAGCCGGGGCTGCGCTTGATGAGTTGAAAGAGATCAAGGAGAGTTCTCCAGGGTGTCCGGATTGCCGGGATGGCGACCTCTTTGTACAAGACAAAGATGGGACCAGGGCCGGGCAGAAAGGCGGCATTCTCTCCGGGGGCACCGGGAAATGACGCCCGGATTTCTAACACAAACCCTCCGCCTTCTCCAGTTATTGAAGGCACCGCTGTGGTATTTGGGCCGGACTCAGCCCTTCGGGCAGGCGACCTTTTTTCGCGAAGGGGCGAAATGGAATTCGGATCGGGTCTGCTCCTTGTTGTGGCAGACGATGCAGGCTTTGCGGGTTATTTTTCCGAAGGCGTGTTCGGCCGGTTTCTGGGGGTGCCTGGGCTGGAGTCCATGACAGGACTCGCACTGCACATTGGCATACTTCCCGATACTGGTCGTATCGAGAAAGGCCTGTCCGTAGCCGAGTGTATGGCACCCTATGCAGTCATAGCGGCTCTCGTCACCGGTTTTTTCGAGCTTGTCCATCGTGTTGGAGTGAGTGGTCGTGAGCCAGAAAGCGTATTGCTTCTCATGACAGCTCTTACAGGCGGTGTGGGTCAGGTAGTTGGCTTTTTCAGAGAGATTGCTCTCCTGCTCCTTCACCCCGGAGAGAGAGGTCTTCTTCTTCCAGGCGTCAACAAGTGAGTCGATCTCCGGATCCGTGAGGTGATGGGGCTCGAGCGAGACCCTGGTGAACCGATACAGATTTTCCAGGCGGATCGCCTGCAGCTCTTTTTTCTCTGCTTCATCGGCCTCGTCATATTCAACCAGGTCGGCAAGCTCGTCATAGCGGTCACCTGAATAGAGAGCCGTTCCATCTCTGAGCAGCTCGACATCGACCACTCCAAGCCGGGCGCCCTGTCCATCACTGCGCAGAAAGAGCGTGTCGTCCTTTTCTTCAAGCCATTCACTCTCTTCCTTGAGCCAGGTCTTGTGATTGCCCTGCTGGATGTAGGGGTCGATCATGATCTCCAGGTTCTTGAGGTTCTTGATCAGCTTGAGGTTGGAGTCTTCGGTGAGGTGGGAGAGGGCTATGATCATATCGGTCTTCGGCTTCAGCAATTCGTAGGACTTTACCGCTGCAGCGAAGGGGTCCAGGATCTTGCAGCCGGGTGCCCTTTTCTCCAGGACCGGGCGCGGGATGGTCTCGAGGGTCAGGCCGATGACGCCGACCCGGACGCCCGCCACCTCGAAGATGGCATGAGGCTCGAAAAGAAGCTTGCCGTCCTTGCCGACGAAATTGGCAGAGAGCATTTTGAAGCGCGCTTTTTTCTTCAGCTTTTCAAGGTTCTCGAGTCCGGTGATGATGTCGTAGGGGCCGATGGCCATGGCAGAGTAGCCCATCCTGTTGTAGGCCTCGGTGATCAGCTCCGCCTTGCGAACAGCATCGGGAACCTCGGTCGCCTTCAACCGTTTGTTGATCGGGAAGAAAGCACTGCCCCCATCGAGCAGGAGAAGGTCGCGCCCGGTGGCCTGGAGTTGCTTGAGGAAGCTGGCACGCCTCGTGATACTTCCCTGGCGGACCTCCTTGTGTTTACAGCCGCAGACGTCGATGTAGCCGGCGTTGTTGATGTTGTAGACCAGGGTGAATTCCTTTGCCGTGTCTCTCTCGGTATCGAGGCCGCGGAGTATGCCTGCGAGGGCGAGGAGAGCGAGGCAGAGGGCAAAGGGTTTAATATATTTCGAGCAGCACGAGCGCGCGGTGGTCATTTTATTTCTCCATCCTTGGACAGGATACCTTGTCTTTTACCTTGGCCGGGTAAAACGGCTTCTTCAGGATCTGCGGGTTGTGGCAACCCCAGCAGCTTGTTTCGTTTACCTGGCCGAGACGGTACCGCGCCGGATCCTCGGCGTGTTTTGCATCAACCCCATGGCAGTTCTCGCATTGCACTTCCTTGAACTCACCGACCTTGGCCGGCTCAACAAAGCTGAGGCCATAGCCTAAAGTGTGGCACTCTACGCATTCAGAATTCAGATGGTCTCCGGTCTTGGTGAGACTCGCGTAGGCCTTGCTGTGCTTGGTGGTCTCCCAGAACGCGAGCTGTTTCTCATGGCATGCGCCACAGGTTCCGGCCCCGAGAAACAGATCCTCAAAGAGTGTTGTCTTGTGCGGGGTCTTGTTGGGAGGCACGAGTCGTCCCCTGGCGATGTCCTTCATGACCGGGTGATCCATGATCTGTGGTTCGAGGGGGTAGTCATAGATAGCATAGTCCTCTTCCACATTGCCGGTACGGGGGAGGTAGATCTCGCAGATTCCCACACGGGAGCCCTGTCCATCGATGCGGATCATTGGAGTTTTACCGTGCCAGGCCACGTATTCTCCTTCTGTAACCCAGACGGGCTTGTTACCCGAGCGCGAGTAGGGATCCAGGAGAATATCGATGCCGGGGTTCTGCCCGAGAATTTTTTCGTTATCAGCGATATTGAGGTGAGAAATACCGATGACCATGTCGCAGCTCTTGCGCAGCCGGGCGACGATGTCACGGGTGGTTTCATAGGGATCGAGGAGGTCATATTTACCGCCCAGGACGCGTTTTTTGTAATTGGGGTTGAGGGTGTCGAGGCAGACCCCGTAGATGCCGAATTTCATTCCCTCCAGGGTGACAACCACCGAGGGGGTGAAGACAGGCTTTTTGCTGGTCTTCTCGACCAGGTTCGCACAAACGACGGGGAACTCGGCCCTGGACAGGAGGCTTTTGAGCTTATCGACCCCGAACTGGAGATCCGATGGACCGATGCCAACGGCATGGTAGCCGAGGTAGTTGTATGCATTGAGGATGTTGCGGGCGACGTTCAGGCTCTGGCGTTCCTTGCTGATACTCGGTGCTTTCTTGGTCGGAGAGCCGAAGAAAGCCGCTCCTCCATCGATCACGAGGAAGGGAACGCCGCGCCCTCTCTGCTGCTGGAAAAAGGTCATTCGCCTGGGCAAACTGCCCAGCTTGATCTTCTTCTTCGGTCAGCCGCAGGTGGCGGTATAGCCCAGGTTGTTAACCGTGTAGGCCAGCACAACCTCTTCGGGAGCCGCCTTGGCCAGCGGTCCCTGGGCTTCAGCGGTTATTGCGTCGGCTGAAAGGACCCCGGTGAGGTAAAGCGCGACTCCCGTCCCAAGGACGCAAAGTGCTGATACCAGCCATGCAGGGGTTCGAAGGATCCGTTTCTTTAACCGGGTGTTAGCGGTTTTGTTGTCTTGGTTCATCGTTCAATTCCATTCCGGCTCGGTGCCGGGAGTTTGAGTTGCCAGTTTCCAGGAGTCTGCGCCGGGTGCGTGGTCTCCGCTTCCCGAAAGTAACCACAGGTTGCCCGCCGGACCTCTGCTGCTGTCAAACACAGGGCTCCCGGTTATCGCAATCGGGAGCCTCCTTTGTTTCTTTATCAGGGTCACTACAGGGCGCCGTGGGTTTTGATTCGAGAAGAAGGAGGCAGCCGTAGGCGACGTCTCCACCATCCACTTTTCCATCATCGTTGAGGTCATCAAGACAGGGGTCATCGAGGCTGTGGGGCTTTGCCACCGGCGTTGTAACCTTCTCATATCTGCGGGCAAAGAGACCGAACAGCTGGCCCATATCCAGTTGGTTAAAGCCTGCCGATAAGGTTTTTATCGGCTTGATAGCAGGCGAAACTTCAGGTGAGAAGGAGACGAACTCTGTATTCGAATCTTTTTCGGAACCAGCCAGGGATGAAGGATCCGGTAATACAGGGGCGGGGTCATCGATGGGATCACAGATGATATATCCCTCGGGTGAATCGGGGGAGCAGAAGGGGGGGGGCTCCGCGTGGTTGCCCCGCGGGTTGTTGTCGGAGACGAGGGAGACCAGGGTAGAGCCTGTCGGGACTGGATTCTCCCCGGCTGCTGAAGATGCCCCGCCGGTTCTGGTCATTATTTTCAGGGCAAGCTCGCCCTCCGGGCTCCGTATTTCCCGGTGGTTGAAAAAACCGGCGGCCAGCAGCGCGAGCAGGATTCCTGCCGCCGCCAGGCCCGTCCAGCCTGGCGCCCTGCGAAGCCTGGCAGCCAGGGACGTTCCCGGGCGGGCTTCCTCACGGATCCTGCCGCAGATCTTTGCGCCGAAATCTGTCCCCAGGGAGGGAGAGTGGATCGCGTTCTCCAGGATCCAGAGTTGTTCAGCGGACAGCTCCGCCTCCAGCAGTCGGCAGCTCTCGCAGGTTCCGAGGTGTCTCTCAAGCTGGACCGACCGGAGCGCGTCAAGCTCGTCCTCTACGAAGAGGGAGAGATACGTTTCAGCTTCGCCACAGGTAATGTTCTGGTTGTCTGCTTGCATCATTCTCAGCGTCTCTTATGAAGCCCCTTCATCGCCCACTCTCCTGTCACGCTGGCTCCAGCGCTCGCGGATGAGCTTTTTCCCTTTGCGGATCAGGTAGTCAATTCTGTGCGGCTTGATGTCCAGCTTGTCGCTGATCTCATCGTAGCTCATGCCCTCGAGATATTTCAATTTGAGGACGTTCTTCACATCGCCGGGCAGCTTGTGGAGGAACTCGGCAATCTCAGGTTCTTCGCCGGCAAATCGTGTTCCCGGCTGGCCGCTTTTCAGCCGCTCCATGCGTTGTTGCTGGCTGAGTTGCCGTGAGATCTCCTTGAACTTGACGATCTTGGTTCTTTCCCGCTGGAACCATTTGTGGCAGCGGTTGTAGGCGATCCCAAAGAGCCAGCTCCTGAACTTGTTGATGTCCTTCAGTGTCGGGAGCGCTTTGAAGGCGGCGAGGAAAATATCCTGGGCCAGGTCTTCCGCATCGAAGTAATTGCGGCTCTTGTAGTAGGCAATGTTGTAGACGGCCTGCTGGTAGCGCTCGATAAGCACCTCAAAGCTGCCGAGATCACCCTTGAGTGATTTTTTGACCAACTCTGAGTCAGCATACTCGCTGGGATCTGCAATTTCGCTCCCGGCTGGGTTGTCTGGATCTGGCTTTTTGCGCATGGACCTATTTTACAGCTAACACCAGGCCTCAGAAGGCCTCTTTTTTCCGCAAGTCCTTTAAAAACAGTTATTTATCGAGAAGAGATGAAAACACAAAAGGACCCTGCTATTGAAGTACCCCGAGAGGCTTCCGGGTCGGAATAAATCTGCGCAAGATCTTCATTTAATATCGCGGTAATGTCTTCCCCGGCTTCGCTTGATACACCCTATCTGTTGTCGTAAGCTCAATCCCCATGGACAGTAATACAGAAATCACAGATTTGCGCAGTGATACCGTAACCCGCCCCGACGCACCTATGCTGGAGGCGATGTGCAGTGCTCCACTCGGAGATGACGTTTTCGGAGATGATCCGACTGTGATCGAGCTGGAGGCGCTGGCGGCGGAACTCTTTGGCAAAGAGGCTGCAGTTTTCGTTCCTTCTGGAACGATGGGTAATTCCATCGCAGTGGGAGTCCACTGCGACCCGGGTGATGAGGTTATCTTCGAGGCTCTCTGTCATACCTACAATTTTGAATGTGGCGGTGCCGCTCGCTTGTGGGGAGTCCAGGCCGTGTCGATAGCGGGGGACAGGGGGCAGATTCCTCTCGAGAAGATTTCCGCCTCGATCAGGGCCGATGATGTTCATATGCCACGGACAAGGCTCGTTATTCTCGAGCAGACCAGCAACATCGCCGGCGGGTGTATTCTTCCTTTTGATTACATCGAGTCTGTATCTTCGCTGTGCCAGGAGAAGGGTTTGGCCTTCCACATCGATGGGGCGCGTATCTTCAACGCAAGCGCCGGCTCCGGCATCGAGGTCGCTCGCTACGCTGCCTGCGCCGATACAGTCATGTTCTGCCTGTCCAAGGGTTTGGGAACCCCTGCCGGATCTGTCCTCGTCGGTTCAGCTGAGACTGTTGCCGAGGCGAGGCGATTGCGTAAGCTCCTTGGCGGAGGTCTTCGCCAGGCAGGGGTTCTTGCCGCGTGCGGGATCTACGCACTGAATCATAATGTCGAGCGCCTCGGAGATGACCATCGCCGCGCTGCTGAGCTGGCGGCGAGACTCGAGGAGCTGGATATCGAAGAATTGCAGGTCTCTTCACCGGATACCAATATGGTATTCCTGACATGGGAGGGCGAAGATTCCGGCCGTTATGCTGATTTTTCACAGGCTCTTCGCGCTGACGGGCTCATGGTCGTTGCCATTCCCAACCGGGGTATCCGCATTGTTTTTCATAAGGATGTGAGCGAGGAGTCTGCGCAGCAGGCGGGGGAGATTCTCACCCGCCATCTCAGGGGGCTCTTTCTTGAGTAACCCGCCGGGCAACGGTGAACGCCGTAATTTTCATGGTTCAGGAAATGACGCCTTCCTGTGCGGGCATTGTGGAGAGGAGGTCCTGCCCCTGGAGCAGGGCAGCTACCGCAACCACTGCCCGTCCTGTCTCTGGTCGAGGCATGTGGACGTTGTGCCGGGTGATCGTGGGTCTCCCTGCAAGGGACTCATGGAGCCCATCAGGTTGATTGGATCGAGTTCAGCCGGCTGGAAGGTACTTCAGCGCTGCACCGAATGCGGATTTGAACGGGCCAACCGGGTGGTGCTGGATGATCCTGTCCAGCCGGACAGCTGGGATGTCCTGGTGAAGCTGGGAGCTGAAAGCGGCTGAGGTCTTTCGCCCGTTGGTGAATAAGGGGCGCCAGCAGCCTTGAGCGGTCTATTTGCCCCTCTGGGGCACCTGGTTCGAGGTCAACTGGATGCTGCTACGGTCGCGTTTCAGCTCGGCTCGCAGGACCTTTGCATAGGCATTGATGCCCGGTCCGGGACAGGTGGTGTGTCCAGGGAGGATTTGCGAATGGGTGTAGAGGTGGTCCTGCGAGATGGAGAAGATTCGGCCGAGCTTGAGTACCAGGAGTTTCAGGCTGTCACGCTGGCGCCGGGTCAGAGATTGCTTTCGCGGGCTGTAGTTGCCCAGGAGAACGATCCCGACATTACCCTTGTTGGCATCGCCCTTGGCATGGGCGCCCTGGTAGGAAACGGGTCGTCCCTGCCAGACCCTTCCTTCACGGTCTACGATGTAGTGGTAGCCTATGTCAGCCCATCCCTTGTTACCCTGGTGGTAACGCTGGATGCGAAGGATCTCCCGGCCGTTTGCCCACCTCGAAGAGGCATAGACGCCACCGGGCTCTCCTGAGTGGTGGAGAGTCATCCTGAAGATCTTGCTCATCTTCACCGCCCTGCTCTTGACGAGTGACTTGGCTTTCCAGTATGTGCGCGGGATTACCTGCAGGGTGGGGAGGGGCTTGGCGTATGTCGCCGAGGGCCGACTCGGCAGCTTTCCCAGCCTGGAGATGATGGGTTCCGCTCTGGGATTTTCTTCCATTGCCCGGGGGCGGGGTGCTGTGAGGATGGCCTTGATCCGGGGGGAATCCGGCGCCGTTAGTTTCCGGGCTATGGCTTCGGCTTCACTGGTGTTTTTCTGCATTCTCAGGCAGACAACGAGATATGCCAGGCTTTCCTGGGCCTCTTCGCCCTTCAGCCCTGTCCGGCTTTTTTCGAGGTAGCGTTGTGCAAGAGAAAGCTTGAGCTGGCTCAGGTGGGCCCTTCCCAGGATGAAGTCTACCTGGGCTCGCAGCTGGGAATTCGAGGTCCCCTTATGGGCTTCATGAGCACAGCGGATGGCGCTGGTGGTAAGTCCTTCGTTGCTGTAAGCAATCGCCGCAGCAAGGAATTTGCGAGTCTTGTTGAGTGAAGGTCTGCACCGCCTGGCGAGGCCTTCAAGTGTGGAGCCGGCAATTGCGCTTTGCGCCTGTGTGCCCCGGGCAGGTCTGCGCGAAGTGGATGGGCCTGAACAACCCGCCGCGGTCAATACCACGAGGGCGGCGATAGCAGGCAGGGATTTACTGCAATAGGCGCGTAACTGCATGTTCTCTCTTCACTTCAACCAGCTGGACGGCAGTAGAACACTGCCGCAAAGGTCTTCGGAATACTAACACGGCATGCTTACGGGTGAAAGAGCCAAGAAAACAGCGCTCGGGCGCCGTTTTACTGGTTGGGCAGGGGCGCGGGAAGGGGGACTTCCTCGATATCAGCACCCTCGGTATGCAGGCCGCCAACGAGGAGGAGGCGGTTTTTGCCCTCATCTTCGACCAGGAAACTGCGATGCCTGCTCCTTGGCGAGGGCAGCCGGGTGGCGATTTTCCTGATCTGTCCCTGTGCCTCCCTGTTGGCGAGGTAGATTTCGAGGCTGCTGTGCGGCCCTGGTTCCGAGGCGCCGGGGGGAGGTTCGCCCCCGGACACGATGATTCCAAGCCCTGGGACCATACAGAGGGCTGCGTGTTCGCGGCTGAAGATCCTGCTGGGTTCAGGGGCTGGATGCCGAACAGATTCTATGCGGCTTCTCTTCGGATCGGAGGGGTCAAAGGTGAAGAGGATCCCGTTGAGAGATTCATGTCCATCGGGGGGCTTTCTCGGGTCGGTAATCGCCTCCAGTGTTCCCTGCCTGGGCAGCTCCCAGTTGGAGTTGATGTCTCCATCCATTCCGTTGACAGGATGGATGAGACTTCCTGAGAGCATGATGACAGAGTCTGCCGCCGCCACCCCGGTCTTGTTGGGGCCGCCCAGTCCCGCTGCGAGGTGCCCTGCACGGATCAGCGGGTAGCCCGGCCGGATTCCCAGCCGGGTAATTGATTCACGTGGTTTCTCGAGGTTGATGAGAATGGGAGAGCTCAGGATGCTGGCTCGTGCAGGCTCGAACAGGCACTCGGGCTCATCTCCTCTCAGCTTCTCCCCGAAAGGATCGATTGGCCGATCGGGATTTTTAAGTATGGGAACGTAGGGGTCGAGGTAGCGATTGCGGCCGTAGCCTCCATAGGCCAGCACCCAGGTCTGGTCCTCGCTATCCGCCACAAGCAGGTTGAGGGTATGCCGGACCCTGGCCAGGGACCTGAACATGGAGGCCTCGGCTACGCGAATTTCATCTCCAGTGCGCTCGAGGCGCAGCAGCTCGGCAGACTCTGTAATCCGGCCTGCATTTTTTCCGGCGCGGCGATTCCACCCCCCATCGACCAGGAGTGAAAGGTTGCCCACCGCCACGGCTGCGTGTTCAGCACGTGCAAGGGACAGCGATTGAGGAAGCTCGCGGATCACCAGGTTGCTTGTTTCGCTTGAAACGAAGATGACGACGATCGTGGAGAAGATCTCCTTCCCATCGGTTCCCCCACAGAGCACCACCATATCATCCTCGGTCCCTTCCTGCCGGTCGCCCCCGGGCAGGAGGGTGGCGGTATGTTGCCAGGTCGGGTGGGGGAGCCTGCCGATCAGCTTGAAGGCGGGAATACCGGGGTCGTTGCGAATGGGATTGTACAGCAGCACCTCATCGAGGGGGGCCTTATCGCTATTGTCCAGGCCGCCGGTGACGAGAGCGAACCTGCCCTGGAAGCGGGTCAGGGTATGCAACATCCTCGAGACCGAGTTCGGGAAGCTCTCCCGGACTCCCGTGGCAGTGGTGCTGGCAGGGCCGGGAAGCTCGATGTCGACCTCCCTTTCCGAGCAGACTCCGGGACCGCCGTTGATGGCAGTAATGCGGTTCATCGGCAACAGGTGGGTTCCATTGATCGCCAGCCCGGATGGAGCATCCGGCCCGGTACGGTCTACCCTTCGATTTCCTTCAGCTATTTTCCCGGCGATTTCGAGGATCGGATCGGATCCGAGGATGATATCGATTTCGTGCTCATCTCCACTGGCGGCGGGCGCCATCTCGGCCTGTACGGCCTCCGATCCGAGCCGGTCCTGGTCCTTGGCCAGGACGATATCCTGTGGCACCTTCGGATGGTTGTTCGTGAACCCCTCGGCAAGCTTGACCTTCTGATCGAATACGAGCCTGATCCGGTCTCCCCTGTCTACCACGGCATTACCGCCTTCGGGGTTTGCATCGATCCAGATGGCCCGCGAGAGCCGCGGCAGGATGAGCCGGTTCTGGAGATCGATCGACTGTTCGATACCATCTCCCAGATCGAGCACCAGGCCGCTGGAGTTGGGGGTTCCGCTGGCACCGTAGACACCCTGCAATTGGAGCTCGGGGGTGCCATCGATAATTCGCAGTCGCAGCTGCCTGCGGTCCTGTTCAATGCTGGCGCGCAGCGTGGAGGCGGCCGGGGGGTCTATTCTTGCCTGGATCGCGGCTGCATCGTATTTCCCGGGCAGGGCGCGGTCGAGATATACCAGGATGCTCTCGTCCTGCCGGGCGGCCCCATCGGGGTTCTCATCCTGGAATTCAGCCAGGGTTACGATGGCAACAGGAGCCCTGCCACAACCTGCGATTGCCAGGAGGGCTGCTGGTAAGAACAGGATCCTGAGCGTTTTCCCCAACCCCACGATGGATTACTGCCGTTCCCTGGACCAGTCGGCCATATAGGACTGGGTTTTCTTATCCGGTTCAGCTTCTGCCACGTCCCGCAGGGTCTCCATCGCTGCGGGGGTGCCGATTCGGCTGAGAGCTCTTGCGGCGCTGAGACGCACGGCAGGCTCCCCGGCAAACCTTGCCTGCTCTTCCAGGAAGGGGACGGAGTTGGGGTTCCCGATCTTTCCGATACTGCCGAGGATGGTCTGCTTGGTTGCCCAGAAGCTCTCTTTCTTGAAGGCCTGGTAGAGGGTCGGAAGCGATTCCGGATTGGCGAGCTTCCCCAGCGCCTGGGCGTACTTGTTGCGGTTCTTCTTGGAGGTCTCACTGCCGAGTCCCTCGTGGAAGAAATCGACGGCATCATCCCTGCGATGATGTTCACCCAGTTCCCAGATGAATTTTTCGCGGTAGGGTTTGTAGCCGGGGTTCCTGATCAGGTCCTGCATGACGTCGAAGGACGTTTCGTTCTGGAGTTTTCCCATTGCCTGGATCAGGTGCCCTATCTCCGAGCGGTTCTTCGGGTCAGTATTTCTCGAGACAAAATAATCCCGCAGTGCCCAGGTGGCGCCCTCGGTCCTGGGTCCCAGGTCGCCAATGGCGACGAGCATGAAGCGGCGGTAAACGAAATCGGGTTCGGAATTGAGGATCGTTGCAAGGGTTTCCAGTGATTCGGGGCCCAGGCCGGCAAGAAACTCCCGGAGCTCCTCACGAGCCTTCATGAGCTGGCTGGCGGCATTGGCCGAGCGGCCTTTCTCGTAAATATCGAGCTTCTCGAAGTAGGAGTGGATCGCCCTGGCCAGCTCGGCATTCCAGTTGGGCGGCAGGTTGGACAGGTCCCAGCGGGAGAAGCCGTCGGATGTTTTACCGCGTTTTCTGACCGGTCGCCGGGGGGGTGCAGTGGGGCCCCAGCGGGTCCCCGCTGGCGGAGGGGGGGCGGCTGCTCAACCGCACCCTTTCGGTCTGGCCCGGCGGGG
>CAJWZY010000015.1 GCA_913050545.1 uncultured bacterium
GCCAGGAGATTCTCGAAGGTGCGGCGCTTTCAGAGAGGGTGCAGGACATGATGGAAAAAACCTGCTCTTCCCAGGTGCAGCATTTTCTCTCCCAGGAGGCTGTCGAAGAGGCGGTCGAGGCCGGGGGGGAGACGACCGAGGGCTACGACCCTGTCGCAGAGCTGGGCAACTGGCTGCGGTCGAGCTATGGGATCGATCTTGATTTTCAGCTCGACCCGAAGAAAAGCCAGCTTGCTCATATCGATGAGATCAGTGAGAAGGTGTTCAACGGCTACAGGGAGCTCTATACGCACCGCAGCGAGATCAATGGCGAAGAAAACATGCAGCGGGCGGAGCGCTTCATCATGCTCATGGAGCTCGATGACAAGTGGAAGGATCACCTCCACGCCATGGACACGCTGCGCCATGCGATCGGCCTGAGGGGATATGCCCAGATCGATCCCAAGGTCGCCTACAAGCGCGAAGGCTATGAGATGTTCGATGAGATGCTGGGGAACTTCAGGGCCTCGGTCAGCCAGCTCATCCTGCGTGTGCAGGTGGGAGAGGAAGACGAGGAGACCCTTGACAGCGGCCTCGATGAGGCCGAGTTCCAGCACAGCGACCTTGCACCGGGTGCGCAGCCCACCTCGGTGATGCAGGAGGCCAGTGACCCCAGCGCGCAGGCGCCGGTCAAGACTATCGTCAACAAGGCGCCCAAGGTCGGGCGGAATGATCCCTGTCCCTGCGGCAGCGGCAAGAAGTACAAGAAATGTTGCGGCGTAGCTTCCTGAGGCCCCGGCGGGGCAATGGGAGCGCCACCGAAGCCGCGGCCGCGAGGTCCTGACAGATGTCCCGTTTCAAGACTCTCCCGCTCAGTTGGCTCTGCGATCTTCTCTACCTGGCCTTTTCGCCAGTGATCGTACCGGGCTGGCTCTTCCTTTCCCGGTTTTTCACCCGTGAGAAGTACCGACGGGGGTTCTTTCAGAAGCTCGGGTCGGTTGAGCGTCGCGGGGGGGAATCCCGCTCACTCTGGGTTCACGCGGTGTCGGTGGGGGAGGTGCTCACGGCGGCCCCGCTGATCGAGGCACTCGGGCGTCATCTTGAAGGCTGGGATGTCTCCCTGTCGGTATCGACTCCTACCGGTTTTGATACGGCGCGAAAGAGGCTCCCGGGTACGACGGTATTCTACGCCCCGATCGATCTCTCTGTCTGCGTGGGCAGGACCTTCCGCCGCCGCCGCCCCGATGCGCTTGTGCTGCTGGAGCTGGAGGTGTGGCCGAATTTCCTGCTCGCGGCCAGGAGGCGGGGGGTCCCGGTCCTGGTCGCCAACGGCCGCCTCAGCGGCGGCTCTTCCGACCGCTACGTACGCACCGGCTTCCTCGGCCGCTGGCTGTTCTCCCTGGTCGACAGGGTGGCGGCCCAGAACGAGGTCTATGCCGGGCGCTTCGAGGCCCTGGGTGTCGAGCCCGAAAGGATCGAGGTGCTGGGCAACCTGAAACACGACCGCGAGGTGGGCGTCACGGCTGCAGATGCAGATGAGCTGCGTGGGAGACTGGGCTGGAGCGGGGGAGAGAGAGTTGTCGTGGGCGGCTGCACACATCCAGGGGAGGAGACCCTGCTGCTGGGTATTCTCTCGCGCCTGGAAGGCAGCCACCCGGATCTGCGCCTGGTGCTGGCTCCTCGTCATGTAGAGCGCCTCGCGGCCGAGGATCCCGGCAGCTGGAGCGGGCAGGATGCCGGTGGGCGAACCTTTACCAGGTGGAGCGAATGGAAGGCAGGGCCCGGGGAGCCGCTGGCAGCTTCGGTCCTGGTGGTGGATACCGTCGGTGAGCTCGAGAGGTTCTATTCCATCGCTGATCTCACGGTGGTCGGCGGCAGCTTTATTCCCCACGGCGGACACAATGTTCTTGAACCAGCCAGCCTGTCAAAGGCTGTGCTCTTCGGACCGCATACGGAGAATTTTGCCGACGAGGTCGCTCTCCTGCTGGAGGCAGAGGCGGCGATCCTCGCTGCTGATGCAGAGGAGCTGGAAAAAGCGCTTGGGGACCTCCTTGTGGACGGCGAGGAGCGCTCAAGGCTTGGAGAAAAGGCGGGATGTGCCTTTTGTGGCCTCTCCGGCTCCATCGAGCGCCATATTCAGTGGATTGACCGGGCTTTGACCCTTCCCATGCTCGGTACTAATTGATAGAATCCGCCCTTCTTGAATCAACCAGCAGGCGGCAGCATCGGTCCCCCAGCCCAGCTCGCCCCGGCAGAATCGGTGTTTTTTACAGGAACAGGATATGGCTGAACGAACTCTATTTACCTCAGAATCGGTGACAATGGGACACCCCGACAAGGTGGCTGACCAGATCAGTGACGCCATCCTGGATGACCTGCTGCGGCAGGATCACACCTCCCGGGTGGCGGTTGAAACCCTGGTCACCACGGGGCTGGCGCTTGTTGCCGGAGAGATTACCACCCAGGGCTACTGCGATTTCGACAAGGTGGCGCGCCAGACGATCCAGGAGATCGGCTATATCCATCCCGATATCGGCTTTCACTATGATGATGTTGCCGTTCTCTCAGCTATTCATGGGCAGTCCAAAGATATCGCCCAGGGTGTTGACGAGGGCAAGGGGCTCCACAGCGACCAGGGCGCCGGCGACCAGGGAATGATGTTCGGCTTTGCCTGCAATGAGACCCCTGAGAACATGCCCCTGCCGATCGCGCTGGCCCGCAAGCTTGTCGATGAACTGGCAAGGGCACGCGAGACCAGCGAGTTGTGTTTTCTCAGGCCCGATGGAAAATCACAGGTCACCGTCGAATATGTCGATGGGAAACCGGCGCGGGTGGACACGGTCGTTATCTCGACCCATCACACCCCCGAGGCTGACCTCGAAAATGACATCAGGCCGAAGATCGAAGAAATGATTCGGAAAGTGGTTCCGGGCAACTATCTCGACAGCAAGACCGTCATCCATGTCAACCCGACCGGACGTTTCGTTGAAGGTGGCCCGGCGGGGGATACCGGCCTTACCGGGCGCAAGATTATCGTCGATACCTATGGTGGCCGTGGCCGCCACGGGGGCGGAGCCTTCAGTGGCAAGGATCCCAGCAAGGTTGATCGCAGCGCCGCCTACATGACGCGCTATATCGCCAGGAACATCGTCGCTGCCGGTCTTGCAGAGGTCTGCGAGGTGCAGCTCTCCTACGCCATTGGTGTGGCGGAGCCCTGCTCGGTTCTCGTCGACACGCACGGCACCGGCAAGAAGCCGGAGCCGGAAATCGAGAAGCTGGTGCGCCAGCATTTCCCACTGACCCCGAAAGAAATCATCGAGACGCTCAACCTGCGCCGGCCGATCTATCTCGATACTGCCAGGCATGGCCACTTCGGCCGTCCCGAGCTTCCCTGGGAGCAGGAAGACAAGGTCGATGTCCTCAGGTAGGCATCACTGCTCGCAGGCGTAGGAGCGGATGCAGTCGAGCGTGTTGTCGGGGTCGATGCCGCATTCCTCGTAGGGCGAGTAGGGCGCCGGCCCGTTGCCGAAGAGGAAGTTCAGCATGAAGATCCCGTCGGAGATGTCGAGCCGGTTGTCGGCGTTGACATCGGCGCCGGCTGTACATTCAGGCGGCGAGAAACCCCTGAAGAGGTAGTTGAAGACGCTGATGGCATCGGAGAGGTCGGAGCGCGCATCGGCGTTGATGAAGCCCCGGCGGAAGCTTCCTTCCGGTGGGGGGCAGTTCGGGGGGATCTCGTAGAGCCCCCTCTCATCTGCGACATTGTCGTTGTCACAGCCAACTGTCACCTCGAACTGGCCGGTGGAATAGTAGCCGTCTTTTTCGTATTCGAGGGCGTATTCCCCGGGGGGCATATCAGGCAGGACAAAGGCTCCGTTGCCTGCGGAGGTCGCGCTGACGCCTTCGGGGCGGGTCACGACCCGGACACCGCCAAGGCCTGAGCCGGTGACGGCGTCGACGACGCGTCCGCGCAGGGTCCCGGTGCAGAAGTAGATCTTTCCGTGTTCGCGCATCGGTGTGATGCTGCTGGCGCCGACAACATAGGCATTGTTCAGGGAACCGGGCTGGTCGAGCTCCTCCAGCAGGAGGTCAAGCTTCTCGGTGTTGGCGCAGTCAACCGCGTTGTTCCTGACACGGAAGGTATAGCGCATCAGCTCCTGGGAGGGCGGCGAGTTTGTCGAGGGCAGCAGGTTCTGTCCGAGGAAGGGGGGGACCCGGTCAAAGATGACACCGGTTCGTGAGCGGCAGCCGAGCGGGCCGTTGAGCAGGTCGACGTCTGTCTGGAAAAGCTCGACCTGGTTTCCGAGTGCGGCGGTCACGTCAAATCCAAGCAGCGCGTCCTCGGGGTCGAGCTCCAGGGTGTCGCAGTCATAGGATATTCCAATCGAGAAACCGTCCAGCGGATCCGGATGGCTTGAAAGCGCCCGGATGATGACCTGCGGGGTGGCGCCGCAGAAGGCCTGCTTGCGGTCCAGGGAAAGAACGTTTTCTCCCTTTACGAAGAAGGTCCCGTCTTTCAGGTCGGGCTCGATGCTGTTGCCGGCGTTGGTGAACCGGTTGTAGGCTGCAGGGTTGCCGATGCCATCGACCAGGTTGACCGGGTAATACCCGCCGGCAGCCCCGGGCCTCACATGGAAGCTCAGCCGGGCTACAATCCTGGGGGAATCCTGCGGCGAGAGAGGATCGAGGTAGTTTTCCCCGGTGGGGGAGTCGAACTCGATAATGACGCCCAGCTGGGCGATCCCGAGCTCGTTGTCGATCTGCGGAGCGACGAATTCGGGTTCCAGCTCAACGACATGGGTTCCACAGACGCCGATATCAGTCAGCTGGAGCGCCTCCGTCGGCCAGGTCAGCGCCAGGCTGTAGCCGTGGATGGGCTCATCGTTGGTGGCGGTGATGGTCATATGGACACTGTTGTCTCCCGGTCTGCCGGAGGCGTAGCCGACCTGCAGCACGTTCGCTGCGGCCAGGGGAACGCCGGCGGATCCGGCCAGGAGCGCCAGTGCGGCGAGGGCAAAGCTGAAAAGTGAATTGCGGATTTTTCTGGTCATGGTGATCTCTTCTTCACTCCTGGCAACCGAGGTTGTCCCGGAAGGTGGGGTCGATTCCAGCCTCGGGGAAGGGGGCCGGGGGCGGTGGACTGTTCCCGATGAACAGGTAGAACAGCAGGTAGACAGGGTCTGAGATATCGAGCAGCCCGTCATCGTTAGAGTCGGCAGAGTCCATGCATACGGGCGCCGGTCCCTGCAGGAACAGGTAGTGCGCGATGGAAACCGCATCGGTTACGTTGACATCGGAATCACGATCAAAATCACCCCTGGTGAAATCAGGGCCGAAGGGGAACAGCAGCGTTCTGAAAACGGTTCCGTTGCCAGGCAGGCAAAGCAGCAGGGTGTTTTCCGAGATCTGGATGCCGCCGAGGTGGTCGGCCTGGGCGTAGGCTGTCCCGACCGCCTCCATGCTGATTTCAAAGCTTGGGGCTGTAAGGGGGCAGGTTCCGGGAGGCCCGGTGGTATACAGCTCGCGTACGACTCCATCTTGAAAACCGGTGAGGAAGGTGTCGCGGATCGGGTCGTAGGTCACTCCGGAGGCGATATCGACATCGATGAACAGGCTGGGAGGAGAGCAGGAGCGAACCAGGCTTCCATTGTTCCTGAAAATATAGATTTCCCTGGTGCTCTTCTCGGTGGCCACGAAATTCTGGGTGGCTGGAATATAGGTCAGTCCGCCAATCACCGGATTGTCAATCGCGGCGGGGAAACGCAGGCTGATGGTGGTGCCTGACTCGGGGTTGGCGAGGCTTGCCAGTCGCAGCCGGTTGTCTGATGTGTTGGCAATGGCAATGAAGTCTTCGTAAAGCTGGGGTGGGAAGCCAAGCTGGATGGCCGGAATGAAGGCGATTCCGCCCGGGTTTGCCCAGGGGCTGGGAAAGCTGTCATCTTCGACCTCGCTGAGGTCTTCCTCGAGGATCGAGATCGTACCGGTGGAATTATCGGTGAGGTAGATCTTCTCGTTCTCCGGAACCAGGGTGAGATCGTAGCACCCCCCGGTGGGCGAGGTTGCCCAGTTGATCACTCCGCCAGGGCCGACCACTGTCGAACAGGCACAGCCGGCCTCGCCAAAGGAGCCATCTTCGGCTGCCCTGAGAGAATAGCTTGATGGGCCGTTGACGGGCGTGGAGTCGACATAGCTGGTCCGGCTGCCGGGGATGGCGTCAAAGGCAACACCGTTTCTAAGGAGCTGGATGGATCCCTCGTAGGCACCATCGGGGCCGGAGCCATTGTTGGTCCAGCTGAGTATGACCTGTCCCGTAACGCTCAGGCGGCAGGAGAGCTCGTTGGGAGGAATGATCTCGGGGATAACCTGTTCGAGCTGGTAGATTCTGCCGGATCCTCCGATCACCGCGAAACGGTTCTGGCCGGGACCGACCAGGTAGGAGGTGATTCCCCGCAGGTCGGCCTCGGGGACCTGCCCCAGCGGGATCTCGATGCCGGTGCGGTTGGCCGCAAGCTGTCCATCGATGACCAGTCCCTCGGTGGTCATCTGGATGATCTTGGAGGGTCCCTCGTCGAGGATGTTTCCATAGGAGACATAGAGCGAAAGGGATTCGCTGTCGAAGGACAGTCCCTGCCCACGGATCATCGATTCCTCGCTGACCTTGCCCGGAAGGAGAAACGAACGGCTGATGTTTCCATCGAGGCCGATACGAAGCGCCAGGTCCCGGTTGATATCGAGGGTCCAGAATTGTCCCGAGACGATGTCGTAGCTCAGGCTGTAGAGGCTTGCTCCATCCTCGGCTGAAAGATCGATGGAGAAGCTGAAGCCGGGATCGACGTTACCATCTCCATCGACAGCCTTGACGGAGTAGCCCTGCTGGCCCCTCATGCCTGTCAGGGAGAGGACGAATATTTTTCCGGTGGGGTCGTGGAAGGCGATACCGCGGTTGAGTGACATATTGCTCTCGGCAATGCTGCCGCTGGGATGAGGATTCTCCACCGTGCCGAGCATGGTGGTGAAGTCTCTGCTCAGGTGGTAAACGAGATGGTTTTCAGCTGAGCTTCCGTTGGCTCCCAGGGCCCAGAAGGTGCCATCGCGAGAATCCTCGGTGAGGTCGATCAGCTCCCGGTTGGCCGAGCTGAGCGCTTCGCTGAGACCGAGAAGATCACCGTTGGTGGCCTGGAGGTCGGCGGGGCTCATCCCGAGCAGGGTGACGATGACCGGGAGGCAGGCCAGCAGCCCGGCCCTGTTGATCTGCCTGCGATTAGTATTCGACATTCGGAAAACAACCTTTATTGGGGAGTGGAACGGTCGGCCCACCCCTCAAAAATGTACACAACTGCTTCAGTGGAAAAGATCAGGCGATTAGTTGACGAAGTCTTACAGGAAAAATCCGCCAACCCGCACACACCCCCGGCTGGGACACTTGTCCTGGCCGGGAAGGCTTTATCTCTTTTCAGTCGAACAGGCGGTTATGGAAGGCATCTGAAAGGTCATTCAGCCGCCATATTCGAGAATCAAACCCAAAGAACTGAACTTCAATTACTCAATTATAGGGTTCTGTGTGGGTGCCACCAACCGGAATTCCACATCGACCTTTCAGCACACTCTGTTTTTCTCCCTTTCTAGCTTGTACGTTTAGAGTTAGACTTCGCGCGATTGGATTTCTACAGATCTCCAGTGGAGCGATAGAGGCAGTAAAATGAGCGAAAAAACGCCAAACAAGGTCTCAATTCGAGAGTTACCGGAACATGTGGGTGAAGAGGTCTGCCTGTCCGGCTGGCTCTATAACAGGCGGTCGAAGGGCAAGATTCATTTCCTGCAATTTCGAGATGGCAGCGGCCGGGTACAGGCGGTGATGGGGAAAGGAGATGTGAGCGAGGAGCTCTTCGAACTCTGCGCCCACCTGCCCTATGAATCCTCGGTTGTTATCACGGGAACCGTTGCGGTCGATGAGAGAGCCCCCGGGGGGGTCGAGCTGAAGGCTTCCGACCTGGAGGCGCTGCATGAGCCCGAGAGTGAATACCCCATCTCGAAGACCTCGGATATAGGGCCTGATTTTCTTCTGCGCCACCGCCACCTCTGGCTGCGCCAGAGCAAGCAGCACGCCATCCTGCGGGTGCGGGACGCGGTGATTACGGCGATCCGGAATTTTTTCGGGGAGAGAGATTTTGTCTGTGTTGACGCGCCGATCTTTACTCCGAATGCCTGCGAGGGGACGACGAATCTTTTCGAGGTTGAGTATTTTGATGAGAAGGCCTACCTGACCCAGAGTGGGCAGCTCTACATGGAGGCCGCTGCTATGGCCTTCGGCAAGGCCTATTGTTTCGGGCCGACCTTCCGGGCGGAGAAATCAAAGACCCGCCGCCACCTGACGGAGTTCTGGATGGTTGAACCCGAGGTGGCCTTTGCCGATCTCGATGACATCATGGACCTGGCTGAAGAATTCGTCACCTCGATTGTTCAGCATGTTCTCAAGCACCGCCGTGCAGAGCTGGATGTTCTCGAGCGGGATACCACCCTGCTGGAGAAGGTGGCGACGCCTTTTCCGAGGATCTCCTACACGGAGGCGGTCTCGATCCTGCATGAAAAGGGACTCGAGTTCGAGCCGGGAGGAGATTTCGGGGCCCCGGACGAGACGGCTCTTTCCGAACATTTTGAGAGCCCCGTGCTGGTGCATCGCTACCCATCAGAGATCAAGGCGTTCTATATGAAGAGAGATCCTGAGGATGCGAACTCCGCTCTCTGCGTCGACATGCTGGCCCCGGAGGGGGTTGGAGAGATTATCGGCGGCGGGCAGCGTGAAGATGACCTGAAGGTACTCGAGGCGGGTATCGACAAGCACGGACTACCCCGTGAAGCTTTTGAATGGTACATGGATCTGCGCCGTTACGGAACGGTTCCCCATGCCGGGTTCGGTCTCGGCATCGAGAGAACGGTCGCGTGGCTGTGTGGTACTGAGCATGTGCGCGAGTGCATCCCCTTTCCCAGGATGCTCCACAGGATCTATCCCTGATTTCTCCCGGGTGAATCATCTCTCTGCCCCAGCAGGCCAGGCTTTCCATGAAGATCGGTATATTCGGAGGCACCTTCAACCCCATCCACCTGGGGCATCTTGCGGCCTGCGAGGCTGTTCACTCCGGCCACGAGCTCGACAGCGTTCTCCTGCTCCCATCGGGAACTCCTCCGCACAAGCAGGATGACAACCAACTGCTCCCGGCGCACCACCGCCTGGAAATGGCTCGAATTGCTGCTGAGGGAATTGAATTCCTGGAGCCCTGTGCCGTGGAAGTCGAGCGTCCAGGCCCCAGCTACATGGTTGATACCCTGGAGATTCTCGGGGAACGCCATCGGGGTGATGAACTTTTTCTCATTGTCGGAGGGGATACGGTTGGAGAATTGTCGACCTGGTACTGCTGGCAGCGCCTCTTTGCCCTCGCTCGCGTGGTTTCCGTCAATCGTCCGGGTTTTAATCCCGGGTTTGAGGCTGAGAGCTTTCCCGGCATCAGCGAAGAGGTCCTGCAGCAGTGCAGGGCCGACAGGATCGAGATGGAGGAGGTGGACATCTCCAGCACCCGGATCCGCGAGCTTGCCGGCGCCGGTGGAGATTACTCGAGCTGGGTTCCACCTGCAGTGGGTGACTACATCGCCTCCCAGGGTCTCTTTTCCTCCTGAGAGATACCCACCTTTGCCGGGAATCACCTCGAGAGCCGGTCCCGGGGAAATAAGCTTGCAACCGTCAGGGGGCTGATTATTCTAGCCCGCAGGGGAGGGCAGTCATTCAGGCTGTGCTCCGGGGCATGAGTCCATCCGCAGAAAGATCTGCATAAAGAAACAGGTAGCGTCATGGCATCCGTGGTCGGAATTCCGTGCGAAATCAAGGAACATGAAGGGCGCGTGGCAATTGCCCCGGCCGGGGTGCATGTCCTCTGCCAGGGCGGCCAGCAGGTGCTGATCGAGTCCGGCGCCGGAAACGGAAGCGGTATAGCCAACGAGGAATTCAGCCAGGCTGGAGCGGAGATTGTCGAGCGTGAAGAGGTCTTTTCACGCAGCGATATCATTGTCAAGGTGAAGGAACCACTCGAGGAGGAGTTTGACCTCCTGCGTGCGGGGCAGATTGTGTTCACCTTTTTTCATTTTGCCGCCTCGCGTCAATTGCTCGATGCGATGCTCCAGCGGGAGATCACCTGCGTAGCCTACGAGACCATCCGTGACCGCTCGGGGAACCTGCCCATCCTCACGCCGATGAGCGAGGTGGCCGGGAGGATGGCGGTCTTCGAAGGATCCAGGCATCTCGAGAGCCCCTCCGGCGGCCGCGGGGTTCTCGTCTCCGGTGTGCCCGGTGTGGAGCCGGCAAAAATAGTGATCCTCGGCGGCGGTGTTGTCGGGCTCAACGCGGCAAAGATCGCGGCGGGGACCGGGGCCCAGGTGACGATCTTCGATGTCTCCCACGAGCGCCTGCGTTACCTCGATGACATCCTGCCGGCCAACGTCACGACCCTCTATTCAAACCCCCTGCTGGTCAGCAAAAAAGTTCGCCAGGCTGACCTGGTGATCGGCGCGGTGCTGGTGGCCGGGGCCAAGGCTCCAGTTCTTGTCAGCCGCGAAGATGTGAAAATGATGAAGGACGCATCGGTGCTGATCGATGTCGCCGTCGACCAGGGTGGTTGCATCGAAACCTGCCGCCCGACCACCCACAGTGACCCAACCTACGTTGAGGAGGGGGTGCTTCATTATTGCGTGGCCAACATGCCAGGCGCAGTAGCCCGGACCTCGACCTTCGCCCTTACCAATGTTACCCTGCCGTACCTGGAGGTCCTGGCCCGGGAGGGAATTGAGGGATTCCTGGGCTTCGGTGATCACGTGGCGGCCGGCTTGAACGTTCATGCAGGCGCGGTTTACCACGACGGGGTTGCCGGTAGTTTTGACCTGCCACTGGAGTCGGTGGCTTCCCTGCTGGGTAAAAATAAGTAAAATAAGACACCGTTTTGTCCTGAGTATTTGTGAGACGAGTCTGAGGTATGGGAATAAAGGCACCGGCAGATCTGGATGCCATCTACGAGCCGATCGCGGCCGAGATGAGGCGGCTGGATGAGTTCCTGGGCGGAGAATTCCAGTCCAGCGAACCCCTGCTCCACGAAATTCTCGAGCACGTAGCCGGCTTCGGAGGAAAAAGGCTGCGCCCCGCGCTGCTTTTTCTCTGCACCCGCCTCGCCGGCGGCGAGGTGACCGAGGAGGCGATCCGGATCGGCGGCGTGATCGAGATGATTCACACCGCGACGCTTGTTCACGATGACCTGCTCGACGGCGCGGTGATCCGCAGGCGGGTAGATACCGTCCATGAGCGCTGGGGGGACCGTCCCTCCATTCTCATCGGAGATTTCATTTATTCCCGGGCCTTCCAGCTGTCGACAACCGTTCCAGGGATGGCCGCGGCGCTTTCGGATGCGACCAACAAGATCTGCGCCGGGGAATTGCTGCAGATCGGCAGCCGCTTCAATAGCGACCTGAGCGAGGAGTCCTACTTCGAGATTATCCAGAAGAAGACAGCCGTCCTGCATGCCCTGGCCTGTGAGCTGGGTGGGGTTTTTGCCGATCTGTCTTCGGCTGATTCACGGGCACTCGGCGGACTGGGCATGGATCTCGGTATGGCCTTCCAGGTTGTTGATGATTGCCTCGATTATGCCGGGGAGGAGACGGTCGTAGGCAAGAGCCTCGGTACCGACCTGCGCCAGGGAAAGCTGACGCTGCCGCTCATCTATCTGCGTGACAGCCTTGATGAGGCCGAGTCAAAATGGTTGCAGAAGGCCCTTTCCGCTCCGATGGAAGAAGATGTCGAGATGCGTATCCATGAGATGGTGCGCAATGGAGGGGTCCTCGTCCGGTCCTTTGAGCGGGCGCAGGCGTTCGTTCAAAGTGCCAGGAGCACCCTCCAGGACATCTGCGCTCTCGACGTGAAGGTCTGTGACTCGGTCAAGCAAAGCCTCGAGCTGGCCGCGGATTTTGTGATCAGTCGCGACCTCTAAACGGCGGGTAGCCCGCCTTCGGAGCTTTTCAGCTCTCGCTCTTCCAGGGGCCGCTTCTTCCGCCGCTTTTTTCAAGCAATCGGATCTCCTCGATGACCATGCCGCGGTCGACCGCTTTGCACATGTCGTAGACGGTGAGGGCGGCTACCGAGGCGGCCGTGAGGGCCTCCATCTCGACTCCCGTGCGGGCAGTGACGCTGGCGGTTGTTTCGATCAGCAGCCGGACCTCGTCGCCGGCGTCCTCTCCAGCCGGGTCCCAGCTGAAGACGACCTCGACATGATCGAGTGGCAGCGGATGGCAGAGAGGAACCAGGTCGCTGGTTCGCTTGGCTGCCTGGATCCCTGCAAGCCGGGCGGTTGAGAGGACTGCTCCCTTGGGGTTGCTGTCGCTGGTGACCTGCTCCCGGGTAGCTGAGTTCATGCGGATGATGGCACCGGCCCGCGCGCTTCGCCGGGTGGTTTCCTTGTCACCGACATCGACCATTCGAGCCTCGCCGCTTGAATCCACGTGGGAAAGTTTCTCTGAATCCATGCGCTCATCCTTGCCCGGAGGTCGCAAAGAGTCAAGCGAAGGCCGTGGAGAGGGGCAGAGGAGGCGATTGCAAAAATCTCCAGTGCTTGACGCTTCGCTCAGAGAAACTACAATCTCTTCGCGAGGAAAAGGTTCAGCATTGCTCTACGAAGGGCGAGGAAGTCGATGCCCGTAATTCAGAAACTACCTGCGGACGTTATCAACCGTATTGCCGCCGGGGAAGTCATTGAGCGTCCCTCCAGCGTCATCAAGGAGCTGGTGGAGAACTCCATTGATGCCGGCGCCACGGAGGTCCTCATCGACCTGGAGGAGGGGGGCTGCAAGCGCCTGACGGTTCGAGATAATGGCTGCGGCATGGATCCGCCCGATCTCCAGATGGCCTTTGAGAGCCACTCCACGAGCAAGCTCGACACCACCGGCTCCCATGAGGGCTTGTTTGGTGTCGACACCCTGGGCTTCCGGGGGGAGGCTCTTCCCAGCATAGGATCGGTTGCCGAGGTCGAGGCTGTTTCCCGTACGCCGCTGAGCGAACATGCCTATCGCTACAGGCTGGATGGCAAGCCGCCGGAACCCGCCGCGGGTGAGCCTGGAACCGTCCTCGAGGTCAGGAATCTCTTTTCCAAGTTGCCGGCGCGGAGAAAATTCCTCCGCCGACCTGCCACCGAGCTATCCCATGTCATCGGCCAGGTGACCCGCATAGCCCTCGCCTATCCGGGCATCAGCTTTCTTGTCACCAACATGGGCAAGCGCTCACTCGACCTGTCGGCCTGCGACACCCTGCGTGAGCGCCTCGGCCAGATTCTCGGGCACGAGAAGCTCACAGAGCTCCTCGAGGTGACGCATCGCGGTACCGAGGGAGCACCTCATCTGCACGGCTTCGTGAGCTCTCCCCGCCTGCGAAGGGGCGACACCCGGATGCAGCATTTTTTCGTCAACGGGAGGTGGGTACGTGACCGCCTGTTCACCGCCGCCCTTCGTGCTGCCTACAGGGGCTACCTGATCCCCGGCAAGCACCCCCTGGCCTATCTCTTTTTTGAATTCCCTGCTGATGCGGTCGATGTAAACGTTCACCCGACCAAGTCCGAGGTTCGTTTCAGGAATCCGGGCCTGATGTACCCGTTGATCTTCAACGTGGTCAGCCGGGTCCTGGAGCCGGCTTCCGAAGAAAATCCGGAACCCGGTGATGGCGAGGTTGCCGGGGATGGAGAGCAGCTGCAGGCGCGGGCTGAGCAGGCCGGGCTGGATTTTCTTTCCCACCCGGCGGCGGCTGCCGCCGGGGAAACGGCTCCGGGCTCTGCCGGGGGCTCCTGGAGCGTCCCTGCGGGGACCGGGGAATCGACCTCGCCACCGGCTTCTGCTTCCGCGGGCCGGGCCTTCCAGTTGCTTGACTCCTATATCCTCATGGAGGAGGACGATGCGGTCCTCCTGATCGACCAGCATGCCCTGCACGAAAAGATCCTCTTTGAGGGAATCTATCGCCAGCTGCTGGAGGGCGAGGTCGTTCTCCAGCGACTCCTGGTGCCGGAGGTCCTGCCCATCTCCGCCCAGCAGGCTCCTCTCATCGAGGATGGATGCCGCCTGCTGAGTGCCTGTGGCTACGAGGCTGAGCCCTTCGGGGAGTCAGAGGTCGCGATCAGGGCGGTGCCGGAATTATTTGAGGGCAAGGGGCGCAAGAGCAGGTCCGCTGAGATCTGCCAGGAGGTCTTCAACTGGCTCGAGCGCGAAGGCGATCGCTATCGCAGCGGTGAAGAAGAGACCCCCGAGCTGCTCGATGAGCGCCTCAGGGCGCTTGCCAGCCTGATGGCCTGCAAGCGGGCCGTCAAGGCAGGTGACCGGCTGAGTCCCGGGGAGATCGAAAGCCTCCTCGAGCGTGCTGACCTGGCCAGGGATCCGAGGAACTGCCCGCATGGAAGGCCTACGATGGTGCGCCTCAGCCGGCGCGAGCTTGACAGCAGTTTCGACAGGAAGTAAGGCAACGCCGGTTATGACCCATAACTTCAACCCACCCGGATTTGAGCGCTTCACCCTCGACAGCGCGGTGCCACTGGCGGTTAATTCCAACCAGAAGCTCAAGAACATCTACGTCAAGGTCTTCGTGATGGCCGATCTCGATGAGGAATACACCAGCCGGTCACTGGTGCCGATGGTTCTTCGTCGTGGAACGACCCGTCTGCCAGACATGCAGGAGCTCAGGAGATACCGGGAGAACCTCTACGGCTGCACCCTCGGCTCATCCGTGCTCAAGGTCGGGGAATGGCAGATGGTCGTTTTCTCTCTCGACATCGTCAACGAGGCCTTCCTGCCAGGCGGTGAGAGCCTCTTTGAAAAGGGCCTGCAGCTTCTGCGGGAGCTTATTTTTGATCCGCTGGTGGAGGATGGGGCCTTCAGGGGTGAGTACGTCGAGAGAGAGAAGGGACTCCTGGAGAACAATATCAGCTCCCTGGTTGATGACAAGAACGAGTACGCCGTGCTGCGCTGTACCGAGGAGATGTGCTCGAGTGAACCCTACCGGCGTCACGAGCTCGGCTCGATCGATGAGATTGCCGGGATCGAGGCGGAGGGCCTGCTGCGTTTTTACCAGGACTGGTCCTCCACGGCACCCCTCTCGCTCTATGTCAGCGGAGATGTCGATCCCGCCGCTGTCCGTGACACGGTGTCGGAGGTTTTCTCTTTCCAGCGCCCGGAACAGAAATCCCTCTCTGCCCTGCCCGCAAGGGTAGAGGTTGCCGAGGTGAAGGAGGTCCGGGAGCAATTCGAGGTCAACCAGGCCCAGCTGGTGATGGGTTTTCGCCACGGTGTCCATCCCGGTGACGGGCACTACGAGGCCCTGTTGATGCTCAATGCCGTCCTCGGCGGATTCGCGCACTCAAAACTGTTTCAGAACGTTCGAGAGAAGGCGAGCCTTGCCTATTCGGCCCGCTCCTGGGTCGAGCGTACCAAGGGCCTGCTCTACATGGCCTGTGGTATCGCCACGGAGAATTATGAGCAGGCGCTGGAGATCTGTCTCGCCCAGCTGAAGGCGATCGAGGAGGGGGAGATCTCCGATGAGGAATTTGATGCGTCGCGCAAGACGATCATCAACCAGAACCGTATGCTGGAAGACAACTTTCCGATGCTGATGGCTAGTGATTTCATCTGGCGCCTTCATGGTGAAGAGCTGGACCTGGGGGCCATGCGTGATCGCCTCGAGAAGGTTACAAGGGAGGAGATCGCAGCCACGGCTGCCACGCTCCGCCATGACACGACCTATTTTCTGCATTCCTGAGATAGCTGGAGCCGCCTCCTGGAGGTGAGCCTGAAAAATGACCGGGTTCGACACTGAGAAATTGAGTAACGCCACCCTGGGGGAAGAGGTTTACAGGACAACCCTGGCCTCTGGTCTCGGGATTTCCTTCTGCCCCAAGCCGGGCTTCCAGAAGCGCTACGCCTGTTATTCCACCCACTTCGGGTCGATTGACAATGAGTTCACCGGCACCGATGGGGATACGCTGCGGGTCCCGGATGGAATCGCGCATTTCCTCGAGCACACCCTTTTTGAGACTCCAGAGGGAAATGCTTCGGATCTCTTTGCCCGCAACGGGGCCTCCAACAATGCCAGCACCTCCTTTTCGCAGACCACCTATCTTTTTGCCGCCAGCGACCGCTTCTGGGACAACCTCGGCCTCCTGATCGACTTTGTCGAGAACCCCTGCTTCCAGG